>DASPIL010000067.1 GCA_035629175.1 Verrucomicrobiia bacterium
CCGAGTGACATTCTTGATGATCCCGGCGTCCACCCAGGCTTTGAATTGAAAGTAGTTCGCCTCCGAGTGCCCCTGGTTTCCCATCTGGGCAGCCACCTTGTATTTCTTTTCCGCCTGCATCATCAGCTCCGTCTGGCGGAATGAATGCGCCATGGGCTTTTCGCAGTAAACGTGCTTGCCCTGCGACATCGCGAGCATGGCAATGGGGAAATGGGAGAAGTCCGGAGTCGCGACGCTGACCGCATCGAAACGGTTGCCCATCTTGTCGAACATCTCGCGAAAATCCTTGAAGCGGGGAACGTCGGGGAACTGCTTCAGAATGGCGGCGGTATGCGGGGCTCCCATGTCGACATCGCAGAGCGCGACGATGTTTGCGTGTCCAGTGGCGAATAGCGCCTTGATCACTTCCGCGCCGCGGTTGCCGATGCCACAGCAGGCAAGGTTCACGCGCTCGTTCGCGGAGACTGCGTCTGCGGCCCACGTGAGGCGCGGCGCAATGAGCGAGAACGCACCCGCGCTGAGACATCCCTTGAGAAAGGAGCGGCGCGGAATATCCCGGCCGGCGATTCGTTTGTTCTTCTTCATAGATTGGTGAGAGTTGAGTTACTTCACTGGCTGGCCACGAAGCTTGATGTTCCGGAACGACACGCGGTTGCCATGATCCTGGAGGAGGATATGCCCGTCAGGCCACTCTCCGAATCCCGGGATGGTCTTGTATTTGCTCTGCTCGACTAGCTTGCGAAACTCAGGTGTGCCCCGGTCCAGTTCGAGAACTTTCGTGCCGTTCAGCCAATGTTCAACGTGATTTCCCTTTACCACGATGCGGGCTGTGTTCCAGCTTCCGACTCCGCCGAATTCCTTGTCCGCTGAGGCGGTTTTCAGGTCGTAAAGAGAGGCCAGCGTCCGATTGCCGTCACGGCCCTGTTTGGCATCGGGGTGCTGTTCGTCATCCAGAATCTGGTATTCCAGGCCGATTGCGGATCCCGTCGCGGATTTGGCGCCCGTGCCCGTGATGGGATCGAGGTTCGGCTGGCAGAAATATTTGATGCCGCTGTTTGCACCAGGCGTGATGCGAAAATCCACCTTCAATTCAAAATCGGAATAACGATCGCGCGTGACGATATCGCCGCCGCTGACGGACTCGCCTCCACCGCTTTCGAGGACTGTCAGGATGCCGTCGCGAATTTCCCACCCTTTGGCGGGGAACGTCTCACGTTTGGCTGCGCGCCAGCCGTCGGCGGTTTTGCCGTCCCACAACAGCCGCCAGCCGTCGCGCTTCTCCGCCTGGCTCAACTCGTTCATCGCAGCTGACTTCGCCTCACTCTGGGAAGGTTCCAACGCCTTGAGTCGCACATTCTTGAATCGGACTTCCAGACCTGCGTTTGTCGGGTTGTTCGCAACGCTATGGACCTGGAGGGCGATGAAGCCTTTGGGCGTGACAAAGTCCTCGATCTCGCTGCGCAATTCGTTGTTCAGGTAAGTTTTGATCGACGGGCCGTTGGCGACGATGCGCATGGTATTCCAGTCGTTAGGGCGAAACAGCTTAAGCCCTTGCAGGCTGAACTCATTGCTTCGGCCGCCATGGCTGCCGGGAAAGAGCCACAGCCGCCGCGATTCGTCATAGATGCCGGCGGTCCACGCCCGTTTTCGGTTCATGTCCGGATCGATCTCGCACTGGTAACCGTGCACACGGCCTGCGGGGATGCGGATGGTGCGGCCGTTGAATTCCAATTGCTTTTCCTCATTGAACGCTTCGCTGCGGAACTGCACGCCGGAGTTCAGGCGCGGGTCCACTTTGAAGTCCATTTCAAAGATAAAGTTGTCGTAATCCTTTTCCGTGCAGAGAAAGCTGTTTGGCGACTGGAGAACGGTGCGGCCGACGATACAGCCATCCTCCACGGTGTAGAGCGCCTTCCCGCCTTTCTGGGTCCAGCCTGAGAGGTCGCGACCATTGAATAGTTGAACCCAGCCAGCATCCTGAGCGGTTGTGGTGCAGCCAGTGAAGAGCGCGAGCGCCAGCAAAGCGATTCCAGATTTCAGCATAGTTATTGGCAGTCAGCCTGTTCCGAGAACGGACGTTGGTCAACCTGTTCTTGTTACACGGATAGCCGTCGGCGGATCAAACGTTTGTCTTACCGACCGGCGCGCGATCAAGCCAAACGGCGCAGGTATCAACCCCATTCACAGTCGGGGCTTTCGGTTTAATGTGCTCGCCCGATGGCAAAAATCCCGCAAGGTGCCTGACCTTTCTGGCATCGCCATTTTCTTGAAAGGCGACCATGAAATCCTCCCGCTTCATGCTGTTGCCGGCTTGCATGTTCTGCCTCGCAGGCCAGGCGCAGCCAGCCAACGACCGTTGCGACGGCGCAGCCGCGATGACCCTCAACGTCGCCTATTCACAGAACACTTTGCTCGCAACATCTGCTGGCGATCCGTCAAATGTCTGCACGGGTCCGTTTGGAAAGGGCGTCTGGTATTCGATGCAACCACCGCAGTACGGCACCGTGACGATCAGTTCGTGCGGCAGCGACTTCAATACTGCCATTGAGGTGTATTCGTCGGCTGGCGGAAATTGTGACACCAAGGTGTTCCGCACGTGCGGCGACAATGTGGGCCCGGCCTGCGATTCTGATCAGGCGAGCGTGAGTTTTGAGGGTTTTCCGTCGGTGAAGTACTTCATCGTCGTTGGGGGACGGGGGGGGATCGGCAGGGAATTTGAAGTTGGTCGCGACAATGGCCACTCCCCAGAACGACCAGTGCAGTGATGCCATTCCACTGATTCCTGACGTTCCATATGTGATGGACACGCGTAACGCAAGTTCCACGAATGATCCAATCCCTTGGTGCTTTTCGTCGGCGGGCAAGGGGGTGTGGTTCAGTTTCACTTCCACAAACACAGGGCCTCTGACGCTTACCACTTATGGAAGTGATTTCCCCGCGTCCATTCAGCTTGTTGCCGGGAACTGCAGCAACGTGTTCTCCTTTCAATGCTCGAGTTCCGGGAAGCTGCAGTTTATCGGAACGAACGGTGTTGCTTACCGTTTTCTGGTTGGCGCCAGCACGGGGATGGGAGGGACGCTTTCAGTTTTATTGGAACAAGGATCTGCGCCCAACGATTCCTGTTTCGATGCCATCCCCCTCATCAGCGGCGTTCCCCATTCAAATCGGATCTCGAAATCCACATCGGACGACGACCCGCAAGTCGGCTGCTTTCGGCACGTGCCGGACCTTGGAAATGGTGTCTGGTATAGGTTCACTCCTTCCAGCAATGGCATTGTGCACGTCACGACCTGCGGCAGCGATTTTCCCACCACGCTGCGGGTATATCGCGGCAGCTGCCAATCCCTCACCACATTTGTTGATGCCTGCGATGATGGCAGCCCCTCCGTGTGCGAGAGCAATCGGGCATCGGTAGTGTATTCGGCCGATGCAGGAGCGACGTATTATATCCTGGCTGATGGATTGACGCCGGGAGGCAACTTAAGAATCGAAGCGACACTCCTTCCGTCATTGAACGACCATTGCGATGCGGCTGTTGCAATGATCGAAGGGGCGGTTTACACCCGAAATACCTTTTTGGCGACCTCGGCAGGCGACTCCAATGTTTACTGCGGGGGACAGTTCACGTTTCCCAAATCGGTCTGGTACAGCTTCACTCCGCCATCAAACGGAGTTGTGAGTGTCTCGACCTGCGGCAGTGATTTCGCGCCCGTGATGCAGATCTACACAGGGCAGTGCGATTCGCTGGAGCGAATGGACGACGGGTGCAGTGAATATGCTTCGCCGAACTGCGGCACGAATGGCCGCACGCTCGCGTTTTGGGGCGAGGCGGGTGTCACATACCGATTCATGGTTGGAGGCGGACCGGGCAGCCTGCAGATCCGGGCGACACTGTCGCCACCGTTGAACAATGACGAATGTTCCGGCGCAATCCCGCTGACTGCAGGCGTGCCAGCACTGCAAAACACTCTTCTCGCGACAGGCGGCGGGCCGCTGCTGGACGGGTGCCACGTGGTGCACGACAAGGACGTTTGGTATTCCTTCACGCCAGAGATGAACGGAGTGGTGTCAATCACCACATGCGAGAGCGACTTCGCAACATCCATGGCCGTGTATATCGGAAGCTGCAACACGCTTTCCCTCGTGCAGGACGGGTGTAATTCCGGCTATGGCCCGTTTTGCGAGGAAAGAGCGAGCGTTGTGTTTTTGGCAGCGGCCGGCACGCGTTACTTGATTCGGGTGGGCGCGTATCTCGGATCGTCGGGCAACCTGAGCATCAAGGCGAGCGTGTCTCCGCAGTTGCCGAACGACACGTGTGCCGGGGCTGTTTCATTGCAGGACGGCGTTCTGCATCGCTTCAACACCGCGCATGCCACTCGCGATGGCGATATCGGCGACTGCAATGATTATCAAGGCCTGAAGGCAACGTGGTATCGGTTTACGCCATTAATCAACGACAGGGTCACGATTGCAACGTTCGGCAGTGATTCAAGCCGCGCCATTCGAGTGTTTAACGGAAGCTGCGGGGAGTGGGGGCAATCGCTGGGTTGTTCCAATGATGTGATCAGCTTTGCTGGAACCGCGGGCGAAACCTATTGGGTGCAAATGGGCGGTTTAATGGGGACTAACCTTGCAGTGCGAGCATGGGTGCGGCGTCCACCCAACGAATACTGTTTCGGCGCAACACCGCTCGCGCATGGGGTTTCGTACACGAATGACACAACCTACGCGACTGGCGACGCAGAACTGGTCGCAGTCTGTGATCCGACTGCGACGAAAGCAGTCTGGTACAGCTTCGTTCCGGGCGGCGACGCCACCTTCACGTTGGAGACGTGCGGGAGCGATTTCGAAACAGTGCTGCAGGTCTATGCAGGAGATTGTTCGTCGCCGATTCCCCTTGCATGCAGTTTTACGAACGGGCCGGCGTGCGGATCCAACCGGGCGTCGCTCTCATTTGCGGGAAAAGCGGGGACGAACTATTTCATTCGTGCTGCGGGGCGGAATGGCGGTTTTGGAAAACTGAGCCTGCGACTGATCGCGCCAGCGCCTGTCGCGGACCTCTGCGCAGATGCCGTCGAAATGTCGGAAGGGGTCGTTTACACCAACAACACGGCCTTCGCGACGGCTGCGGGAGAGGAGTCCTTGCTGATCTGTAATCAGTCGCAGCGGGAAATGATTTGGTATCGCTTCACGCCCGGGAAAAGCGGCGTGGTAACGCTCAGCACATGCGGGAGCGATTTCAAAACGGCGCTTGCGGTTTTTGCGGGACAATGCGGAACGCTGAGAGTCCTCACCTGCGCAATCGGACCAGGACCCGCCTGCACGTCAGATCAAACGAGTTTGCAATTCATTGCTTCTGCTGGAGAGACGTATTGGGTCGGGGTAGGCGGTGCGGCGGGCGCCTACGGGAATGTCCGGCTCGCCGCCACGATGCAGCCTCCGCCTAATGATCAATGCAGTGGCGCGATTCCATTGGAGCCAGGTATCGAATATTCCGTTTATACGGCGAACGCCACGGACACGAACGAGCCTGTTCCAGAATGCCAGCCCAATTTCGGCCGGGGCTTGTGGTATTCTTTTACACCATTCGTGGACGGGCTGGTTCATGTCACGACTTGCGCGAGCGACATGGACACAGCGTTGCAGGTGTTCACCGGGAGTTGCGCCTCGCTTGTGCCGGTCACGGGCGGCTGTAATGACGACAACGGCCCTGGCTGCGAGTCGCTGGCGGCCAGTGTGACGTTTCCGGGAACTGCGAACGTCACCTATCGTATTCTCGCCGGCAGCTTCATGGGCGTGCCTGGAAATCTGCGTTTGAAGGCAACGGTCATTCCGAAGGTCAGCGCGGCGATCGTGGGCAATCACGTGGTGCTCAAATGGCCCGCCAATTCGGGCGGCTCGGTCCTCGAGTCGACCACAAACCTCTTGCCGCCGCGGGTGTGGAGCGTGGTGCCGGGATTGCAAATTCTTGGTCCGAACGTTGTCGTCACAAACCTGATGGATGTTCCGTCGCGTTTCTATCGATTGAAACAGTGACAACAATCGGCCTCGGTTGTCATTTGAAACACGTTGCGATTCCTGCCACAGTTGCGCCCATGAAAACCGCGACAATTCCTGCCTTGCTCGCACTGCAAACAGCCCTGACGTTTTCCCTCATGGCACAGAGCGCAAACGACGAGTCCTCCGTCATAGCCCCGGGCGCGAAACTGGAGAAGCTCGCGGCAGGTTTTGAATTCACGGAAGGGCCCACCTCCGACAAGGCCGGCAACGTGTTCTTCACGGACCAGCCGAACAACCGGATCATGAAGTGGAGCATCGAGGGGAAGTTGTCCGAATTCATGAAGCCTGCGGGACGCGCAAATGGAATGTTTTTCAGCAAGACAGGCGACTTGCTCGCGTGCGCCGATGAAAAAACGGAACTCTGGTCCATTTCACCCGAAGGGAAGCACACAGTTTTGGCAAAGGAATATCAAGGCAAGGCGCTGAACGGACCGAACGACGTCTGGGAACGTCCCGACGGCGCCCTGTATTTTACCGATCCGTTTTACAAGCGTTCCTGGTGGGACTACAACGATGCGCCGCAAGGAACGCAGCAGGTGTTTTTTCTGAGCGCAGACCGCAAGACGCTCAAGCGGGTGACGTCAGATCTGTCTCAACCCAACGGGATCATCGGCGCGCCCGATGGAAAGACACTCTTTGTTGCAGACATCCGCGCGCGCAAGACATGGGCCTATGACATCCAGTCGGACGGCGAATTGAGCAACAAACGTCTTCGATGCGAAATGGGATCCGACGGAATGACACTCGATACGGAAGGCAACTTGTACCTGACGGGCCGTGGCGTCATTGTATTCGACAGGGAAGGGAAGCAGGTCGAGCGAATCGATGTCCCTGAGCCGTGGACCGCAAACGTGAGCTTTGGTGGAACAGATCACCAGACATTGTTCATCACCGCGAGCAAGGGATTTTATTCGATTCGATTGAACCACAAGGGAGCCAACGCGTCGAAGTGACCCTGTAACATGCAAGACCTGATCGCAAAGGCGGCGACGCTCATGGAAGCGTTGCCATACATCCAGAAATTCAACGGCGCCACGTTCGTGGTGAAATACGGGGGTTCATTCATGGACTCTCCCGATGCTGCCGTACGGGATCGCGTCGCACGGGACATCGTCTTTCTTGAAGCGGTGGAGATCAACCCGGTGGTGGTGCATGGCGGCGGAAAGGCCATTACGCGCGCCATGGAAAAGGCGGGGCTGCAGGCGAACTTCATCCAGGGGCAGCGCGTCACCGATGAAGCCACTGTGCGGATTGTTGATCACGTTCTTTCCCGCGAAATCAATCCCGAGGTGGTTTCCACGATCAATTCGCTTCAAAGCGTTGCGCGAGGTTTTGCAGGTCCCGAAATTTTTCGATGCCGCAAGCTCTGGCTCGACGACAAGGATCATCCCGGACAGAAACTCGACATCGGTTATGTTGGCGAGGTGATCGGCGTCAACACAGCGCCGTTGCTGGAATGCATTGCCAATGGCATCACGCCCGTGATCAGCCCGACGGCGCTTGGTGAGGATGGAAAAATCTACAATTGCAACGCCGATGTCGCAGCCGCCCAGGTGGCGCTCGCGCTGAAGGCGAAACGGCTGGTGTTCATGAGCGACGTTCCAGGGTTGCTCCGTGATCCGCGCAATCCCGACTCCGTCATTCCGCATCTCAAGTCAGCCGAAGTCGCGGAACTGAAGCGCGCCGGGATCGTTGACAAGGGCATGATCCCGAAGGTGGACAGCGCGGTGGCGGCGCTTACTGCCGGGGTGGAAAAGGTCTCGTTTGTCGACGGCCGCGTGCCGCACTCCGTCCTCATGGAGATCTTCACGGACGAGGGAGTCGGCACGGAGGTCGTGCTCTGACGGGATGCCGGAAAAAACTAGTCGAGCTTTAGGAGTTCGATCTTACGAAATTCGGTGGGATGCGTTTCCGCCTGGATGGCGATGTAACCGCTATTGAGCATCTTGGGAGTTCCCTTCTCCAGCAGCTTTTTTGAGTGCGCGTCGTTGGTGTCCAGCTGTGGCTCGCTGTAACTCATCACAGCTTCACCGTCGATCAGATGGCGGATTTTATCGGCACGCACTTCGATTTCGACGGTGACCCACTGATCGCCGTCGTAGGTTTTGGATTTCGAATTCGTGCAATGCGTCGTGATCAGTTTCCCGTCCATGACGACGTGTGTGCCCGGCGTGCAGAGATTTGCGGTCGATCGCGGGGTGCCGGTGCCGCCCAGGAACTGAACTTCAAGCGAAGTGGGAAATTCCTGGTTCAACTCCATGCTGTCGGCAGGCTCGGAATGAATCATCACGCCATTGTTGCGGAACGCCCAGCTGGCGCCGCCGCTGCTTTGGTCCCCGACGAATCGGTATTCGACGCGCAGCCGATAATTCGAAAGCTTCTCCTTCCAGAACAGGTGACCGAACTCTCCCGCAAAACGCGCGTATTCGCTGTAACTCACTTTCAGAACCCCGTCCTCTACACGAAATGTGTTCTTATAATTTTCGCCCGGCGGATTGCCTTTGAACTTCGGCGTCCAGCCGCTCAGATCCTTGCCGTTGAACAGCGGTATCCAATTCTCGGCAGCTGAAACGGATGACGCCGCGCAGAGCACCAGCGCAATGCATCCGGGAATTGCGTTGCAGATGTAACGAGTCATGAGGTTTTGCATAACGGGGATTTGAGTTGAGCGAACACTGCCCCGAACGTGTACGTGTGGTCAAGCGCTCATTCCCGGAAGGCAATGGAGCGTCGACGGAGCACCCGCTTAACGCTCAACTTCGCCGGCGCCGGCTCAATTGGCGCAGCGCTGGTTCTCCATGGCTTTGCTTTTGGGCGCGATCGGACCTTCGATCATCGCAAGCCGAATGCAAGTCGGCGCTTCGATTCAGCACGTTCCCCGCTCAGCCGAATCTAACTGTCAGTCGACGGTTTTTCGGGAGCCGTTTCCGCCGATTCAGGATCTGCTGCAACGGGCGCGGAGACTTCTGGTTCTGCGGGGCTCTCGCTTGAAGCTGCCTCTTCGGAATCGGTATTCACGCTTTCCGGCAGCGATGACGGGCCCTCGGAAGTGAGATCAGGCACTGCGTTCTCAGCTACTGGCTCCATCGTCGCGGCTTCGGAAGCTGCGACCGGAGCCGTTGATCCTGCCGCGGCTGCCGGTTTGGGCTTTCGCTCGGGTTTGGGCAGCGGTTTCTTTGCGGTTTCCAGGATGCCGTTGGCGAATTCGATGACATGTCCCTGATGAATCAGCCAATGCAGGTCCCCAATGACAGCGTTTTGTTCGGTCGTCGGTTCGGGTGCTGCCGGGGCCGCTGGCGGAACGGCAGCCGCCTCAGCAGCGGGTTCACCCGCGGCCTCAGGATTTGTTGCCGCAGGGGCCGGGGCAGGCGCCCCTTTGGGCGTCGGAGCCAGAGCTTCAAGCAGTTTTCGGCGCGTGCATTTCTGCGTCGCGTTGATGAAGTCAACGATGCGCTTCACGCCTTCCGAAACCGGCGTCGTTTCGACATCCAGATAGTGAGGCCGTGCCACCGAGACGTGCGTGATTGCCTTGTTGACCTTGAAGAACTGCAAGCCGTGTGAAGCGAACTTCTGGCTCAAGGTCGTTGCGAGTTGCAGGGGAAATCGCCGTTGATCCTCCCAACCCTGGCGAACGAGGCGGACCAATTCTGGCGCGCGGAGATTCCTTGCGGCATTGCCGGTCATTGTATGCGACTCCACCTGTTTGATGATCGCTTCCTTGTGGGTTTCGCGGAAATGTTTCTCGACCGCTTCGCGCGTTTGAAGCCGCGTCGCCTCCGGAACATTCAAACAGACGAACTCGGTGCGAAAACTCTGCTCATCGGTCCACTTCTTGATGACTTCCTCGTCGCGGACGATTTTTACGCGCGCCTTGAACGCCTCGAACGGCATGCGTGCAAAACGTTCCGCGTGCAGTTTGCGCAGTTGGTTTTGATAATCGTGATAGTTTGGGGGACCCAGAATGACGCCGCTCATGCCGCATTGGGCGACAAAGGTGTATTTGCCTTTGGGAGGATCTGTCGGAGTGCGTTCGACCTGGTAGAAAGTAGCGAAGTGCTTGTTCAGCACGTGAGCAATGGCGGCCTCCTCGGACAACCACAACGTGTCGTCCAGCGCACATGAAAACAGCGCTTGAACGACCTGGTTATCCTTCTTTTTCACGCTGAACGTGACAAGGTGCCGTTCGGGTTTCTGGAGAATCAACCGCGCGATGTCAAAGAGAGGATAGGCGCGTCCCGTAACCTTGATCTGGCGCGCAAGCGAGTCGACCCCGAGATCGTCAGGAAGGAAAGTGAGGTTTACATCGGGCAATGGCAGCGGTTCGGGACGATCACGCCGGTCATCGCGGCGTGGCCCGCGCTGGTCGCGATTGAACGGCCGCTTGTCGCCGCCAAAATCGCGCCTGGGCCCGGCAGCGCGGCGGTCGCCATGAGGTGCGCCGGGCTGGCCGGCCGGACGCTGACGATCACCCCCTCCGGGGCGTTGACCTGGGCGCCGGTCGCGCCGGTCGCCACGACGGTCCTGGCGATCCTCTCGAACTTCGTAGTCCGCATATGACTTTGAGGTAGCTGGCGTTTGTGCCCATGCGGGGAGAAACAGCTTTTCCAGGTCCAATTCGTTTTCAGGTAATGTGCTCATTCCGTCACGTCAGCTCCATCAATGGAACTCGATGATTTGTCACGGCAGCATGGATTGTGTCAGGGCGGATTGCAAGCGCTGGAAACTCGTGCAACCGGCCGCTGCAAAGTGAATGCATGTGGCGCTGCGGGGCAGCTGACCTTCAAAACAGAGTTCCCGTGACAACATGAATCCGAACCTTTCCCGAAGGCGCAACGCGCCCCGCACATTCTCCTGGCAAGGTTCACATTTACGTTTGCCCCGCTGCTCTCTACTTTTGGCGCATGCGGAGCAAGTGGCTCAATGATCTCACACGCATCGTGGTCAAGCTCGGAACCGGCGTTTTAACCGACAGCCGGAAGCAGCTCGACCTGGCGCAAATGGAACAACTGGTGGCGCAGCTCGCCGCGCAGCGGAGCGCCGGCCGTGAGATCGTCCTCGTGACTTCGGGCGCCGTTGGCGCAGGAATGGGAGCGCTCGGCTATAGCACGCGTCCCGCTGAGCTCGCCGAAAAACAGGCATGCGCCGCAGTCGGGCAATCGCGCTTGATGGCAGTTTACGAGCAGCTCTTCGCGAAGCACGGACTTGTCGTGGCCCAGGTGCTCCTGACGCATGAGGATCTGGAGCATCACGAAAGGCACTTGAACGCGCGCAATACGCTCGTAACTCTTCTCAGCCGCGGAGTGGTTCCCATCATCAACGAGAATGATGCGGTATCCATCACTGAACTGAAGTTCGGAGACAATGACCGGCTGTCGGCACTCGTTGCATCGCTGCTTCCCGCCGACCTGCTCATCATCCTCACCACGGTTGACGGCGTCATTGAACATTTCGGACAACCCGATGCGCGGCGCATTTCACAAGTGGACCAGATTGACGCGGCGATCGAAGCGATGGCTGGCGGAACCGAAAGCGTCACTGCTGTTGGTGGAATGAAATCGAAAATCGACGCTGCAAAAGTTGTGGTGCGCTCCGGGATTCCACTCGTGATCGCGTCCGGAAGAAACGAAAATGTCCTGGCATCCGTGCTCGCGGGCGAGGATGAAGGGACATTGTTTGTTGCGCACGCGCTGCGGCTGCAGGGTCGAAAACGCTGGATCGCATTTTTCCACTATCCCAAGGGAGCGCTCTTTGTGGATGAAGGCGCCAAGAAAGCTTTGCGTGAAGGCGGAAAAAGCCTCCTGCCGCCAGGCGTGGCCCGCTGCGATGGTGATTTCGAGGCGGGTGAAGTTGTACGCATCTGCGATCTCGACGGAACCGAATTCGCACGCGGGCTCGTTGGATATCGCGCAAACGACATCCGCTCCCGCCAGTTGCAGCGCGTTGAAGTCGTGCATCGTGATAACCTGGTGATTCTCTGATTGTGAAAAAGAATTCCGCCATCCAGGAGTTGCTCAAGGTCATGGCCCGGCTTCGTTCCAGGACCGGCTGTCCGTGGGATCGCGAGCAGGACCATCGTTCCATCCGCTGGCACGCGGTCGAGGAGGTTTATGAACTGATCGATGCCATCGAAGCGGGCGACGATCACGAGCTGGAGGAGGAGTTGGGCGACTTGTTGTTGCAGGTGGTGTTTCATTGCCAGCTGGCAAAGGAGCGCAAGGCGTTTGATTTCGACCGAGTGACCCGCGGCATCACGGAGAAACTCGTACGTCGGCATCCCCACGTTTTCGGCGGCGCGAAGGTGAAGGACGTCGATCAGGTATGGGCGAACTGGGAGAAGATCAAGCGGGCGGAGAAACAGGGAACCCGGCATGCCCGGGCGTCCGCTTTGGACGGAATTCCAAAACATCTCCCGGCGCTGCTGCGCGCGGAAAAGCTGGTGAAGAAAGCGCGAAAGGCTGGATTGCTGCAGCATGGAAAACCCGCCGCATCCGGAAAGCGCAGTGATATGGGGCGCCAGCTGTTCGACCTGGTCCGGCATGCGCAACAGAATGGCTGGTCGGCGGAAGCGTTGCTTCGGGTCGAGACGCGGCGGCAGGAAAAGAGGCTTCGGCGCGCAGAACGAAGCGGCACTTAATTCCTACCCGATACCGGGAGAGCACATCCGGCCATCGAAACCGGAAACATGTTCCGAGCAAAAAAAAGACCCTGAAATAATTTTCATGGGCTCAGCAGCAGCTTAACTGATGCATTTCCGCGGACGGGGCTGGAAAGTTCTCGCCTCGAATCTCATTTAAACTCTTGTGCTTCGTGCAGTGGTAACGTTATTGCTAATTGGCGGTTGCATTGATTGATAAGCAACAACCGTCGACGATTACCCGTTCGTCAGTCGTCCGGATCCTGGACGACTGTGTCTCTCTTCGGGGCACTACCAGTTTTTCGATATGACCGATATACTTCGTCTTCTGCTTCGTGAACCGGTTCTCACCGGTTCAGTTTCCGTGTGTCTGGCCATTGTGTTCGGGTTGATCTGGAGCGGCCAGGCTGAGAAACGTAGAACTCGTGAGCTGCTGAGGGCCAAGGAGGCAGCGCGCCTGGGAAATTCGATGACCAAGCCACAGAAAACGACGTTCAAATTGTTCCGATGGGAGTTTGCAGCCGTCTCCCTGGTCGCGGCGTTTTTTGTGTTGCCCGGGTTGGACGGTGAAAAGGTGGAGGCAAAGCAAGGTGCCGAACCGAACAATGCTGCGGTGGCGTCCGGCGAGGTCCCAGAATCGCGAATCGCGGAAGCCGAACTCCCGCCTGAAGCACCTGCGGGCTCGAACGCGATGACGGTTGTTGAGGGCGGTGTTGTCGATCCAAACGCTCTCTTCAGCTACGGTTCCGAAGCTGAATGGGAGGAACTGCCAGCCAGCGGCAGGCCCCGTTCATTTGCACCTAGCACTCCTGCCTTGGAGGGGCCCATCTCAGGCAAAACGGCGTTCGCACGCTAAGACGCCGAAATCCGGCCTTGAATGGTATGATTTCACCGGATAAAGAAGCAATCTCGCGAGAGGTTGTTCATGGGACGATCCTACGTTTTTGAATGTCCAAAATGCACTTACAAGACGGTAGTCTCGGGCGGGGCTGACGCGGGCGTGGATTGCTCGGTGCAGACGATTCATTGCGGGGACTGTCGCAAACTTTATGACGCGGTGATTCGCTTGCGGGTGATTCAGGATGGCACTTCCTTGGGCGCCGGTGTCACGCCCCTTCGCAAACGCGAACGGCCGCCGGTGTTCGATGACGTTCGACAACAGCTTCCAAAACCCGCAGGGGGCCGATTTCACTGGAAGATCTTTCCTTTGCGCTGCCCGGTTTCAGCCCGCCACTCGGTCGAAGTTTGGTCGGATCCGGGAAAATGCCCCGTCTGCAAGTCGTTCCTCGAAAAGGGCGGCATCCCGTTCCGTCTCTGGACTTAAGGCACGCCCCCCAATGGAATTCAAGGCGCCTCGCTTCCAGGCGGTTTGCGATCGTCCTGCTGGCTGGCAATGTTTTCCCAGGTTTCCTTGATCAAATGACGGTGCTCCGCTTTGGATCGCTTGTGGACGATCAACCAGTCGAGGAGCGCAACCAGAATGGCGGCAAATACAAAACCGAAACACGATAGCCAGTAGACCAGTGCAAACCAGGGAAAGTGTCGAAGGCGTTCTGCCAGGACTGTTTCGCCCAGAAGCAGCAGCAACACGGCAGTCCCCAGCATTGCCACTCCAAACCGGCGACGGCGGACGTCAGATTTGTTGGCCATGAAGACACGCTAGCATCGGTCCCGCGCCAGGCCGAGTCCTTTCCCGCAGGCGGTCCCGGACCTCAAACTTTTCCAAATGTTCCTCGGCTCGCCGCCCTGCTTTCTGTTTTCTCCTTTTGCAACCGATTTCAGCTTGGCAGTATCCACGCGTGGGCATAACGCCTCAGCAACTCAAGCAAATGGAGGGGCGGCTTCGCCGTCCGGCACGCGCGGCCGCCGATCGGCTGCCGCTGCTGAATCCAACGCCGCACCTGACAATTCTGGGTGTGGATCCTTCATTGCGCGGCACGGGATACGGCATCATTCGCAACGGCCGGCCGCATCCTGAAGTAATGGTCCATGGAACAATCATCTGCCCCGCACACTGGGAGCATTCCCGTTGCCTGGCTCGCATATCGGAGGTGTTGCGGGATGTCGTCAAACAGCATCAGCCCACCGCCTGCGTGATCGAGGGCATCTTCTTCGCCCAAAACCTCCGGACAGCAATTATCATGGGGGAAGCGCGGGGCGCGGCAATCGCCGCAATTGCCGAGGCGGGATTGGAGATATTTGAAATGGCGACGCGCAAGGTGAAGCAGGCGATCGTGGGATACGGCGGCGCCCAGAAACTGGCTGTCGCGAAAATGGTGCAACGACTATTGAACCTCGCGGAATTGCCAGCGCCAGACGCTGCCGACGCTCTTGCGCTGGCTCTGGCTCATGCCCAGGAAACCCGGCGTTTCAATCTCGTTCCTGCAAAACGAATTTAGCGCGGTTCAGTTTCATGATCACGTTTCTTCACGGAAAGCTCGTCGATGCCTTGCCTACGCAGGCGATTGTGAATGTTGGAGGCGTTGGCTACGAGGTGCTGATCCCGTTGTCATCCTTCGATAAATTGCCGCAGCCTGGACAGGATGTGCATGTGCTGACGCAACTCATCGTGCGCGAGGATGCCCATGTGCTCTACGGCTTCATGACAACTGCGGAGCGCGATATGTTCCGGCTGCTCATCAACACGGTGAGCGGCATTGGCCCGAAGATCGCCTTGAACATTCTCAGCGGCATCAGCGTAACTGCATTCCGTGGCGCAGTGGCAAACAGCGATGTGAAGGCGCTCTCGCAGATTTCTGGCGTGGGAAAGAAAACAGCGGAGCGTATTGTCGTCGAACTCCGCGACAAGGTGGGAGCCGCTGGAGCCTGGGAAGCCGCCAGCGCGCAGCGGTCGCTTTCGCCATCGGACCAGAAGGTTAACGATGCCGCGCTCGCGCTCATGGCTTTGGGTTTTAAGCAGGTGGATGCGCACGAAGCAGCGCGTGCTTCGCAGGTGCTGCTGGGTGAAACAGCGACGGTCGAGGATCTCGTGAGGGCGTGTCTGAAAAAGGGAGCATGATTGCTGTGGAAGACTCCCAGCCGCGCAGCCAAAAGCCCCCGCGTCCTGCGCGTCCCTCCGGAATTGTGGTGCCGCACCAGCCCACGTTTCTGCAGCGGCTCGGCGCATGGATCGTCTGCGTCGCAATCAGGGTCGTATCGGCGACGCTGCGTTATCGATGGAATGATCCATCGGGCCGATTCGTGAATCCGCCGTCCACACGGTCCATCTTCGCGCTCTGGCACAATCGGCTGGTCCTGTGTCCCGAGGCGCATCGCCTCTATCGGAAGCGCAATGGCGGCCTGCCCACTGCGGCACTCGTCAGCGCCAGCAAAGACGGCGGTTTCCTGGCAGCTGTGCTGGAACATTTTCGTATCCAGCCTGTGCGCGGTTCGTCGAGCCGCCGCGGAGCGCGTGCTCTCCTGGAACTCACCAAGTGGGCCAAGCAGGGTTATTCGCTTGCGATCACGCCGGACGGTCCGCGCGGACCGTGCTACGTCGTGCAGGAAGGCATCGTTTCGCTCGCCCAGCTCACAGGGCTGCCGATCGTTCCGTTCTCGTATAACGTTCGCTGGAAGATCCGTTTGAACAGCTGGGACCGTTTCGTTATCCCGCTTCCGTTCTCCGAATGCGACATGAACGTCGGCGTTCCAATCCATGTTCCGCGCGATGCCAGCCAAGAACAGCGCGCCGCATTTCGCGAGCAGCTTCAATCGGCCTTGATGGAATTGACGTGCGACTAGTTGAGGGCCGCTGTTACAGGCCGAAGCGCGCGAATGTTTTGTACAACCGATGCCGCCGGGCGACGGACTTCACGTAGTGTTTCGTTCCGGGAAAATCGATGGATTCAATGAACATCACGCTGTTCGTCGCAGCCGCACCTTTGTTCCAGCGGATGACATTGCCGCGGCCGGCGTTGTAGTCGGCAAGTGCATAGGGAATGGGATTATCTGTGTGGGCGTAGCGCTTCAGTCGTTTGGAAAGGTAAAACGTGCCTGCGAGGACGTTCGTGGCGGGGTTGAGGCAATGTTCGTGTTCAAAGGTGCGATCGCGTTCCGCGTCCGCCCATTCCTGCGCGGCGACTTCCTGGATCTGCATCAGGCCGAGTTCTCCCGCTCCGCCACGCACGTGCGGCTGAAACTTGCTTTCGCGCCAGATGACTGCTTTCACGAGCGAAGGATCCACGGCGTATCGTTTCGCTGCGGCTTGAATTTCCGGGTAGAACCGCATCTCCACTGATTCCTTGCGCCAAAGAAACAAGGCGCCTGCGGTTCCGAGGAACAGCAGAAGCAGCAGAGCCCAGCGCCGAAATTTCACGTGGTGAATTTTAGCCGGGTTGCAGCACCGCGCAAAGCCCTTGATTCCGCTTATTCCTACAAACGGTTGACACACGGTGCCGGCACTTCAACCCTGCTGGCTGCAATGATAGCCCGTGTCAGCCTGGAGATCGCGCTTCGAAAGGAGTTTGATTATGCCATTCCCGACGATCTTGTGGGAAAGGTCGACGTGGGCAGTCGCGTTCAGGTTCCGTTCGGCGCGCGCAAGGTCCTGGGATGCGTCACCGCCGTCGCGGAAACATCGGATGTAACCCGGCTTAAACCCATCATCAAAGTCATTGGCGCGCAGACGCTCGTGACTCCGCGCGTGCTGAAGCTCGCCCGGTGGATTGCGGACTACTACTGTTGTCCACCCGAGGTCGCGCTCAAAAGCGTGCTGCCTGAGGCCGTGCGCAAGGAACAGGCGGGATGGCGCGAACGGCTCTTCGTGCGCATGCTTGCACCTGCGGGCGATTTCCCAAAATTGCCGAAGCGGCAGCGGGACGTTTGGAACATCGTGGAGGAGCGGCGCGAATTACCGTTGCAGGAGTTGTTGGAACTCGCAGGGACGACTGCCGCGACCGTCCGCAGTTTGGAAGACAAGGGACTTGTCACTGTCACTTCGCAGGTTTCGGAGCGTGATCCTTACGCTCGGGAACAGATCCTGCCCACGCAGCCGCTCGTGCTTAATCCGGCGCAGGAAAAGGCGCTGACGAGCATCACACGCGCAATCGATTGCGCGAACGCGTCGAAGTCAACAGCACCGGACGATGGGAACGTGACGCCAGCGCAAGGCGGGGGGGAAACGTTTCTGTTGCACGGCGTGACCGGCAGCGGAAAGACGGAGATTTATCTGCAAGCGATAGCGCATGCCTTGGAACGGGGGAAGGGAGCCATCGTGCTGGTTCCGGAGATTTCGCTCACGCCGCAGACCGTTGAGCGATTCAAGGCACGCTTCAGTTCGGGTCCTCTTCAGACGCTTGTTGCCGTGTTGCACAGCCATCTTTCCTCGGGCGAACGGCATGATGAATGGCACAAAATTCGGCAGGGCCGCGCCCGAATAGTGATCGGCGCACGCTCCGCCATCTTCGCGCCTGTCGAGCCACTCGGGCTCATCATCGTGGATGAAGAACACGAGCACACCTACAAGCAGGAGGAAGCGCCCCGATATCAGGCGCGCGACGTGGCCATTATGCGCGGCCGCATGGAATCCGCGGTGGTCGTGCTCGGATCGGCCACGCCCTCGCTCGAGAGCTACTTCAATTGCCGCAAGGGAAAATACACGCTGCTCGACCTTCCTGAGCGTGTTGACGACCAAAAGATGCCTTATGTGCGCGTGGTGGACATGCGGCAGGCGGTGCGTCGCGACCAGGGCATTCCCATCTTTTCGCCGCAATTGAAGGAAGCGATCACGCAGCGACTCGAGCGCGGCGAACAAACGATCCTGTTCCTTAACCGCCGCGGCTATTCGACTTCGCTGCAGTGCCCGCTTTGCGGTTATGTCGCCGAATGTCCCAACTGCAGCCTCTCGCTGACATTTCATCGGCAGGTTCAACGCTTGCGTTGCCATGTTTGCAACCACGACGCACCGGTGCCGCCGGTTTGTCCAAACGAGCATTGCCGCAATCCGAAGATCCGTTACGCGGGAATTGGAACCCAGAGGGTGGAGGAAACATTGGGCCGGATTTTTCCGAACGGACGCATTACGCGCATGGACGCGGACACAATGAAGCGGAAGGACGATTATCGGCGCATTCTCGGGGACTTCCGCGCGGGCAAGATCGACATCCTGCTGGGCACGCAGATGATCGCCAAGGGTCTTCATTTTCCAAATGTGACCCTCGTAGGAATCATCTACGCCGACATGGCTTTGCATCAGCCTGACTTCCGCGCGGGTGAACGGACCTTTCAGTTGCTGACGCAGGTGGCGGGGCGTGCCGGGCGCGGAGACATCGAGGGCGAAGTCGTGGTGCAGGCGTTCACACCGTTTCATCCGGCGATACAATATGCGCGGCGGCATGATTTCGTGGGCTTTTACGACCAGGAACTGGAGTTTCGCCAACAGCTGCGCTACCCGCCGTTCAGTCGCGTCGCCCTGTTGACCCTGAAAGGACGGAACGAAGAGAAGGTGAAATTTTCCGCGGAACATGTCGCCCGGCTTCTGATCCCGTTCAAGGAAGCGCCTGGTCAATCAACGGGCCCCGACACCGGCGTGAAAGTTCCTCTGCCCGATTTGATCATCGCGGGACCCGCGGCCGCGCCGTTGCTGCGGGCGGAGACTTTCTACCGTTATCAGATCATGCTGCGAACGCAGCGGATGACCGTCTTGAGCCGGCTTCTGGCCGAGGTGTTGCAGACGCTCGTGTTGCCTGAAGACGTGATGCTTTCAGTGGACATCGATCCCACCGACCTGAGTTAGCCCGACGAGGGATCGCCTGGAGATCGATTCCTGGCGCGTCAGAATGAGGAACCGCGCTGATAATCCAGCCGCAGCCGCAATCAATCCCGTCGCGAGCCCGATCCAGATGCCGACTGCCTGGAGACCGCCGACGAAAGCCAGCGACGCCCCGACTGGGAGCGCGATCACCCAATAAGCCAGCGCGGCGAAAGCCGCGGGCATTCGCATGTCGCCCAATCCACGCAGCGCGGAAATGGCGACAACCTGGATTCCATCCGCAATTTGAAAGACAGCTGCGATGACGAGAAGTTGTGCTGCCAGCCTGATTACAGGAGGCGATTTCACGAACAAGCTGGCGATGAAGCTTCCTTCAAACAGGAACAGCAGGGCGAACACACCCATGCTGCCCGCGCCCAGTGCGACTCCGCTCCAACCAATCCTTCGAACCCGCGCAAACTGGCGCCCGCCCCACGCGTGCCCGACTCGGATGCACACCGCCATCCCCGTCCCCAGCGCGAGCATGAAAGTCGTCGCGGCGCAGGTGATCGCGATCTGATGCGCAGCGATGGCATCGGCGCCAATCCAGCCCATCATCAGGGCGGCAAAGGCGAACGCGCCGACTTCGAGCAGGTGTTGCAAACCGACTGGGGTTCCCAGGCGCAGGAGGGATCGGATCGTTTGCCAGTTTAATTTCGAACGCCAGCGCGCCTGACGGTAGATGCTGAGGGCAGGGCTTCGCAGAATGTATAGCCACATTGCCGCGGCCATTGCGATGCGCGCAATAACAGTTGCGACGCCCGCGCCCCGGAGGCCCAGTGCGGGCGCGCCCCAATGGCCAAAGATAAAAATCCAGTTCAGGAGGACATTCAGCAGGACGGCGCCAAGCATGATGCAGGTGGGTGCCCATGGATGTTCTACCGCTTCGCTGAATTGTTTGCCGCCATGCGCTATCAATGCGGGAGCGGCTGAGATTGCGAAAAGAATCCAGTAGGGACGGGCCTCTGCGATCACTGCTGGATCTTGTCCAAGCCAGTCCAGGAGCGGAACTGCCGCCGCAAGTCCCGCGGCGGCAGCCAGCCCGAGACCTGTCGAAGTAAAAAATCCGTGACGAAGAACTTCACCTGTTCCCGTAAAGTTGCGCGCGCCATAAGCCTGCGCCGTCATCACCGCGATGGCGGAAAGCAGGCCGAAACCGAATACCATTGGCAAGTGTGCAACCGCATTCACGACAGAGGAAGCCGCCAACGGAATGACACCCACCTGTCCCACCATAATCGTGTCGGTCAGGCCCATCAGCATCTGGCTCACCATGCCGCCCACGATCGGCAACGCGAGCCGCAGTGTGAGCCGCGATTCGCGTTGCCAGATGCGAAACTGTTTGAGGGTGGCGGACATCGGAACTCTATGGTTGCTGCGAAGCCGCGATTCGGCCGCGCCAGAGCCGCTTCCAGCAATGGGGCGGAAACCCGGAGCCGGAACAGACGATTAATGCAACGGCAGTAATGATCAAGGCCCCGGCCAGAAACATGGCACGTGAGAATGGTTCGTTGCCGAACGTGCATCCCAACAGTACGGCTACGAACGGATTCACGTAGGCATACGTTGCAACGCGCGCGGGGGTGGTGACTTGCAGGAGCCAGATGTATGCTGGAAATCCGATCAACGATCCGGCAGTCGTCAGATAAATCCATGCCCCGACCGATTTTGCGCTGAGTGCAGCCCACGTGAAGGTGGCGTATTCGTTTCGCAAGGCAGCCACAAGCAGAAGCATGGCGCCGCCTGCGCACATCTGCATGCCAATCCCAAGAAGCGGTGATTCAGGTCGCTGCGCATGCTTGTTGAAAACGGAACCAACGGCCCAGCAGATCGAAGAGGCCATCAGGGCCACAACGCCCCAGGTGTATGCCGCGCCGGCGCCGTGCCCATTGTTTCGTGCGAGCAATGCGACTCCCACAAATCCAATCGCAAGGCCTGTGATCACCTGCCAGTCCGGACGGGAGCCGCGCGGCCGCGCCCAGTCCACGAGGGCCATCCAGACGGGCACGAGCGCCACCAGCAGCGCCGCGACGCCAGAGGGAATGACCTGCTCGGCCCACGTCACTCCGCCATTGCCAATCATCAGCATGAGCCCGCCTGCCACCGCCGCATCACGCCATTGCCTCACAGTCGGCTTGCCTGCGCCGCGCATCCGGGCAAAGCCATAGAGCAAAACGCCTGCGACAACGAAGCGCGAGCCTGCCATCAGGAAAGGCGGGAATGTCTCCACGCCATATCGGATCGCCAGGTAAGTTGAACCCCAGATCACATAGATGGCAGCGAACGCCGCCAGGATTTTCCACGTTGCGGGTCGCTGTCCTGTGCTTTTCGGGTGCGGTTCAGTTTGCATGCTGTGGTTCCGCCTCGGCTCGAATTTCTGAAAAACAAAAACCCATCGCCGGGAGGCGATGGGTTGTTTCGGAAATCTCAGCTTCTACGAATCCAACCTTCCATCGCCAGTGCAGGCTGCGCGCAGCCATGCAACACGCATCGCCGCCGAGCGCTTCGGCAGGCAATTCTTAATGGCGGTTACGGTGTTATGATTCATGAGAGCGGACGCACTCTAGCCGAGGGCGGCGAAGTTTCAAGGTGGAACTTTGCTAGGGCAATGCGCCCTTGCGACGAGGCTCCGTTGCGTTAACGTCGCGGGGTGAAAGCGATTCAACTGGTGGAGCAGGGAATTCCCGGAAAATTCGAGATTCGCGATTTGCCTGAACCACAACCCGCATCCGATGAGGTTGTCGTTGATGTTAAAGCGTGCGGCCTCAACCATCTTGACCTTTGGCTCGAGAGCGCGGGGTTGCCCATCCAGGTGCCGATGCCACGCACGCCGGGTGGTGAAGCCTCGGGAATGGTCGCCGCCGTCGGAACGAGAGTGCGCGATTGGAAGGTGGGCGATCGCGTCGCCGTTCAATCGAACGTGTTCTGCGGTGAGTGCGAATTTTGCAAACGTGGTGACGAATCGATTTGCATCAAAGGCGAATTGCTGGGTGTCACTCGCGACGGAGGATTTGCTGAGAAACTGCTCGCGCCCGCGCGCGTGCTGGTCAAGTTGCCCGACAACGTCAGTTTCGAAACTTCTGCCGCGCTCACGCTGGCAGGGAGCACTGCGATGCACATGCTCACCAACCGCACGGAGGTGAAGGCGGGAGATTGGATTTTGGTCATGGGCGGTGCGAGCGGCGTCGGGTCCGCTGGAATCCAGATCGCGAAACAACTCGGCGCAAGGGTGATCACCACCGGTTCAACGGAGGAGAAGCGGCAGCGGGCACAGGAACTCGGGGCGGACTTCGTCCTCGACACCAACTCTGACTGGCCCAGGGAAGTTCGGCAGATCACGCAGAAGCGGGGCGTCGATACTGTGCTCGAACACGTCGGTGGTGATGTCCTTCTGAAGTGCTTTGAATGCCTCGCTCGTGGTGGAACCATCGTGACCTGCGGCGCAACCGCGGGTCGCAACGTCGAGTTCAATCTCTGGCCTTTCTTCGTCAAGCAGCATCGACTCATTGGAAGCTACGGGCGCAATCGTTCCGACATGCAAACGACACTGGAATGGGCATCCGCAGGAAAGTTGAGCGCTGTCATTGATGAAGTTTACCCGCTGCAAAAAGTGCCCGACGCGTTTGCCCGGCTGCGCGCGCGCAAGGTGCGGGGCAAGCTGGTGATCAAGCCGTAGCGAAGACTGATGACACACAAGTTGACGTGGCTGGTCCTTTTTGTCCCCTCGAGGAACCATTCTCAATCATTCTCGCTTCCGCTTTTCTACGGAGCCGCTGCTCCCAATTACTCGCGAACTCACAAAGTTTGATTCGGCATTTCAGGAATGCTTAAGCTGTTCCCTGTTTTCGCCGAACTGAAACTCTTATGAATCTGACAAGGAACCCTGCTGCCCGATTTCTATTCTTATTTCTGACGTTGGTTGGCGTGGCACAGGCGCACGCCTGGCAACGCGTGACCAATGGACTCCCGTCGAATCCCTACGTCGCGCGGATCCACGCAGACGGCTCCCTGGCCGCTTTGATTGTGTCGGACGGCACACCGACCGGTGTGCACATCTCTACCAACGCCGGCGCCAGCTGGTTCAAGGCGCCTGCGAATCTTTCGGGCTCGGGTCAGATTCCGACAGCTGTGCTTGTCGTGGGCAACACGATCTACGTCGCACGCAACAGCCAGAGCAGCGGCGCGAATGCAGTGTTGCGATCGTCCAACTACGGTACGAACTGGCAGGGCGCAGTTGGAATCCCCAATAACACGAGTCTCGATCTGCTGGCAACCGACGGCACGAATTTGTTCGCCGCGAAGAACGGCAACGGCGTGGTCTGGCGCTCCAGTGATGGCGGCACAAATTGGACGGCGGTTTCATCGGGACCGGGAAGTTTCAATAACGGCAGTGTCAGGTCGCTTGGCGCTCGAGATGGGCGTGCAGTCGTTGCGGCCACGACGGGGGTTTATCTGCTCAGCGGGCCCGGCACAAATTGGGTTCGAGCCTCGGGTGACGGCAACGCAACAGGCGGGCTGCGCATGGCGTGGCAGGGCGGAAAAACCTTCTTCGCTTACGGAGATGCTGGACGCCGCGTGCTGGCGGTCCTGGACGGCGTGACGAATGTGGTGAGCGCCGGAAACGGATTGCCGAGCGCTCCTGGTTCGTATCGAGATCTTGCCGCCAGCAGTGCTGCCGTGTTTGCATCGGCCCAATTATTCACGCCCGAGTTCCTGCCTGACGCAAAGATTTTCCAGACAATCGATGGTGGTGGCAACTGGATGGAAATTCAGAGGCCCGCAGCGAACGCGGATCCTGCGAGCATGTGCGTCATTTCTAACACGTTGTTTCTTGGCGTTGGAGGATCGTTCCCGTCTGGATTGTTCCGGGCGAGCCTGATCGACGGAGTGCCGTTCTTCGCACCTGCAATCAGCGGGTTGCCCGAAAACTATGGTGTTCATCCCGGAACCAACATCGTCCTCAGTCCGCTGGTTTCGGGCGAAGGCTCGATTTCGATGCAGTGGTTCAAGGATGGCCAGGCCCTGCCCGGGGAGACGAGTGCAGTTTTGAGCCTGCCGAATGTGCAAACCAATCAATCGGGAAATTATAGCCTGATCGCCAGCAACGCAGGGGGTGCGACTGTAAGCAGCGCAGTTAAATTGGCAGTGATTCCGCGCTCTGCGGGCTCGCCCAACCTGGATTTCAATCCGGGATTCTTCGCAAGTGACAATTTCGGCACTGAGCAGCTGTATAACGCCACGGTCTTCGCGGTGGCGGCGTTGACCAACGGGCAAATCATGGTGGGAGGAAATTTCACGCATGTGAACGCTGACGCAATTCCCAATGAATTCACGTATACCAATGGCGTTCGCAGACACGGCATCGCGCGCCTGAATGCCGACGGCTCCGCCGATTTAACCTTCGCGCCTGCACCTGGAATCGAGGCGGGTGGAAGGGTGGGCGCTATCGCCGTGCAATCCAATGGACAAGTGCTGCTTGCGGGCGAGTTCAACAACTATAATGGAATCAGCCAGACCAATGTGACTCGCGTCAATCCTGACGGATCGCATGATTCCTCGTTCGCTACAAATGCATTTAATAACGGGGCTAATATTTGGCGCGTCGAAGTTCAACCCGATGGAAAAATCCTGATCGCGGGCAGCTTCAGCAGCATCAATGGCCAGACGCGGCTCGGCGTTGCCCGGCTCGAAAGCAACGGGGCGTTGGACACGACCTGGCCTGTTGGAACAGGCGTCGCAGGGTCGGTAAACGACATCGCGGTGCTTCCCGACAATCAGGTGCTCGTGGGCGGGAGTTTCGGATCCGTCAACGGAGTCGCAAGCCGCAAGTACCTGACGCTCCTGGATAGTGCGGGCGCCGCAAATACGGCGTTCAATCACGGGCTGAATAGCACAATCTCTGAGATCGAGATTCAGCCCGGCGGGATGATATGGGCCGGCGGCACGTTCAGCACTTACAGCAACGGCCCAGTGACTTCAGTCGTCCGATTGGCGCCAAACGGTTCGCTCGTAAATGTTGCCGACACCAACATCAGCAATCCCGACGGATTGGTCGTCCAACAGGATGGCAAGCTCATCCTTTCCTCCTATTACAGCGCCGCGTTTGAATACCCGTTGATGCGGCTTGGAATTGACGCGTCTCGCGATCCATCCTTCGTCGGCGGGACCTTTGACATCGCACCCCAAAGCATGGCTCTTTCTCCGAGCGGCGACCTGTATGCCGCGGGAACATTCAGCAGGTATTTCGGGCTGCCGGTAAAAGGCGTGGTGAAGATTTACGCAACGGAGACGAACGTTCCGCCACAAGCACCCCAGATCATTTCACATCCGCGCTCGCTGTTTGCCCTCTTTGGATCCGACGTCACGCTGTTCGGCACGGCGGCGGGTGCGCAACCCCTTGCGTTCTCGTGGCTAAAGGATGGCGCGGTTCTGGACGGCGCGGTATCGTCCACTCTCACCCTGACGAATTTTTCCGCACTCCAACTTGGCGATTATCAACTCGTCGCAAGCAACAGCTTCGGCAGCGTGACAAGCCTTGTTGCGACCGTTTCAACTGCAACGGCCCCATCGATTGTGCAGGATCTTCCCGCATTTTCGGGGAGCACGAACGGCGGCACGGTGGCTTTGCAGGTTGATATCACGGGCACCGCGCCGTTCGGCTTTCAATGGTATCGCAACAGCGGATCACAATTCGGACTTACGAACAATCCGCTCGTTCTCTCGAACCTGAACGCTTCAATCACAGGAAACTGGTACGTGATCGTTACAAACGCATACGGCCGCGCGACCAGTTCGATCTCGTCGGTGCAAACGGGCAACCTTCCTGTCGTGCAAGCCATCTCGGCGAACCAG
This sequence comes from Verrucomicrobiia bacterium, assembly GCA_035629175.1. NCBI lineage: Bacteria > Pseudomonadati > Verrucomicrobiota > Verrucomicrobiia > Verrucomicrobiia bacterium. The sequence continues at coordinate 26,295 of DASPIL010000067.1, forward strand.
ACTTTGAACGGCGAAGGCAATGTTACGCTTTCGGTTACGGCCAATGCTGCGAGCACCACCCCGCTGACGTTTTCGTGGTATCACAACAACACGCTCGTTCGCGCGCAAACAACGAATCTCCTCGTTAATGCGTTTACCATCACGAACGCCCTTCCGACGAACTCGGGCTCTTATTATGTTGTCATCCAAAACTTCGTCGGCTCGGTGACCAGCCTCACCCGGACGGTGACCATTCGGAATCCGTTCCTGGCACAGCTTGCCAGCATCACCGCCGTGCAAGGCATTGCGACAAACCTGAGCGCTGCAGCGAGCGGCACGGCTCCGATCGACTTCTACTGGTATCGCCGAAGTTTTGGTTCGGCGGCGGTGGCAGTTACAAACTTCGTGGGCACGGGTGCAACACTCGGCTTCAACCCGCTTGCGCGATCCGATGGCCAATACAATTACTTCGTGGTGGCCAGCAACGTTTGGGGTACGGCGACGTCGTCGCTTGCCGCGGTTACCGTTCAGTATCCAATTGCGATCACGAACATCAGCGCAACGGCGATCACTTCCGAGCTCAATTCCCAGGTTTCTTTCTTCGTCCAGTATGAAGCGCAACCGAACCCTGACATCCGCTGGTACAAGGATGGTCAACTGCAACCGCAGTTGTTCAATGCTTCCGTGTTTCTTCCGTCAGTCCAGGCAAGCAACGGCGGGACATACCAGCTTGTGCTCAGCAACTTCATCAACTCGGTCACCAGCGCGCCGATTGTGCTGACGATATTGCCGCCCAGACCGCCGACGATCACGAATCATCCGCCGGCAAGCCGCCTGGCCAGCACCGCTGCGGCGTTGCAGATTCCGGTCGGCGTGGATGGAACCCCCGTGATGTACTTCCGCTGGTTCCGCGGCGAGGGCACGCCTGTGTCGCAGTGGCAAACCGCGAGCGCGCTGTCGCTTTCACCGCTTACGACCAATGACTCAGGGAGTTATTACGTCGTGGTCACGAACAACTATGGTTCTGCAACAAGCGCCGTTTCCGCCGTGACTGTCATTGCACCGCAGCCCCCCAGTTTTGCGAACAAGCAATTTGCGAAGGTTGCAGACTCCCTGACGATTGTGCCCGGGATGAGCCCGGTACGCTTCCACAGTTTTCGCGACGTATTCATCCGCAGCGGACACGTCTGGTTCGCGGGCAACGGCGGCAATGGAACGTTCGCAACAGGTGTGCATCATTGGAGCAACAACGTGCTGAACACCATTGTCGGCACAAACACGCTCGTTCCGGGCACCAGTTCGCGATTCACCAATTTCTACGGGTCAACGTTCCTCTCCGCAGGGAGGGTGGTATTCGCTGCATTCGGCTCGGGTGACGAACACGGCATTTACGCCTGGACGAACGGCAGCGTGATCAAGATTCATGATCGCGATACGGTGATCCCTGGACGCTCGGAAACCTTCGACCGCTTTGGCTGGCCGGCCGTCGCGGGAAATCAATTCGCCTTCTTCGGTTTCAGCGAGTGGAACGATGACAGCAAACTCGACTATCGCGGCCTGTTTGTGTCGTCGAATGGCGTCCTCACCAAGCTGGCCGATACCAACACTGTGCTGCCCGGACTGGGCGGCCATTTCGTAGGATCGAGCAGCCAGGTTGCCTTCGATGGCCAGAAGGTTGCGTGGTGGGCTTGGAACGAAGACGACGATAATGGGATTTTCACGGTTACACGGCAGCTTGTGCTCACGAACATTGCGGACACGCTCACCATCAATCCTGCGAACGGCCAAGTGTTTGATGGATTCATCAGCCCCGCGAGCGTACACGCCGGCCGCGTGTACTTTGTCGGACATGATTTGGGCTTCAACACGGCTTTGTTCTATCGTGACCAGAATGGCGCGACGGAATTGATCGCCAAACCGGGCGACACGATTCCCGGCCGCGGAATGGCGTTCGATTCAATTGCGTATCCTGCGCAGATTGGCACAGCGGCTGGAAATTTCTTCACGGCCAACGACGGTGCTGGCTATACAGGCATCTTCTTCTGGAATGGATCCAGCATTGTCAAGGTCATCGATTCCTTTGATTCACTGGATGGGCAGAATATCAGCTATGTGTTCGTCGGGGATGCCGAAGGAACGGATGTGGCGTTCTACGTCGGTTTCGTCAACGGACGACAGGCGATCTACGCGATGACCTCCGCCGGCGGGGAATCGTTCTCGGGCTGGGCGAGCAACTATAGCTTCCCTCCCGGCCAATCCGATCCCGAAGACGACGCGGATGGCGACGGAATCAAGAACGCGTTTGAATTCTACTTCGGGTCCAATCCCACGAGCGCAGCCTCGGGTGCGATGCCTTCTGGCACGAGCGTGAACGTCGGCGGGCAGAATTATCCAGCCATCACGTTCGTTCGCAGCAAGAATGCTGGCGGGGTAACGATGCTGCCGCAGGCGTCATCTGACCTAAACTTCTCGAACTCGCTGGGAACGGTGATTGAGTCGGTGGTGGACCTCGGAAATGGAACTGAACGCGTCACGGTACGATCGACGGTGAATTCTGCAACGCACGCTGCCCAGTTCCTGAGAATTCAACTTGAGATCCCGTAACGCACAGGGTGGCGTCGTTCAGGCGCCTTCGCTAATCAACGAAGGCGCCAAGGAACGTTCCTCCGACCTGAATGCGCTGCGACGCAGAGAACTGATTATAACTTGATCAGTTCTTCTGCGATCTGCACTGCGTTGAGCGCTGCACCTTTCAGGAGTTGATCGCCGCTAACCCAGAAGCAGAGGCCGTTATCGAGTGCGCAATCCTTGCGAATGCGTCCGGCTTCGCAATTGTATTTCTCGGAAGTGAACAGCGGCATCGGATACCGCTTGTTTTCCGGCTCGTCGACCAGATCCAATCCTGGCGCCTGCCTCAGGACGTCGCGAGCAGCTTCAACGGTGACAGGCTTGTCGAATTCCGCGGTGACCGCGATTGAATGCGAGCGATAGACCGGGACACGGACGCACGTGACGCTCGCGCGGAAATTCGGGTGATGCATGATCTTCCGGCCTTCGTTCTCCATCTTCATTTCCTCCTTCGTATAACCGGTGGGAAGAAAGGAATCGACATGGGGAAGCACATTAAACGCGATCTGATGCGGATAAACCTGCTTGGTGACGGGTTGATTTCCAACCACTTCACCGACCTGGCGCCGCAGTTCTTCGATTGCCTGCGCTCCAGTCCCCGAAACCGCCTGGTAGCTTGACGCGAAAATGCGCTTCACACCGAAAGCACGATGGAGCGGGTACAGCGCCATCAATGTAATGGCCGTCGTGCAATTTGGATTGGCGATGATCCCCTTGTGTTTCGTGACATCGTCAGCGTTGATTTCGGGAACAACCAAGGGAACGCTGTCGTCCTGGCGGAAGGCGCTGGAATTGTCGACGACCACACAGCCGGCTTTCGCTGCAATAGGTGCGAATTCCTTGGAGATGCTGCCGCCTGCGCTGAACAGAGCGATATCGATTCCCGCGAAGGAATCCTGGGTCAGTTCCTCGATCGTGATTTCCTCACCGCGAAACGGCAGCTTCTTCCCGGCAGAGCGAGCGGACGCGAGAAGCGTCAGCCTGCCGACGGGAAAGTTGCGCTTTTCCAACGTTTTGATCATTTCAACGCCGACGGCTCCCGTGGCGCCGACGACTGCCACATGCGGTTTCTTATTCATACAAAATGGTCGGGTATGTTAGCGGCTGCCGCCTCGGTGTCAATGAAGCCGCAGTGCTTGGCGGGTGAACCGAAATTGAAGTGGGTGAGCTCCTACAAAAAACGTGAGTTCGGGCATCTGACCCCATGTGCGAAGCAAAGGAACCGCAATTACGTTCCTGCAGCCATGAAAGCGCGAATTCGATCTGCCTTGAACGCTGCCTCGATGGCATTCGCCATCGGAGCCGCTGGATGCGCCAGCGATCCCGTTTACATCCAGGAGGCGTATCCATACAAGGCTCCGTTATCCTCCCCGGGCCAAAAGTTCAGCTCACTCCCGCCCGCCGTGCAGGCGTCCGTTCGTGCTCAGGTGGGTGGCGCGCAAATGCGAGACATCGAGCGAACCGATGAATTCGGTCGTATGGCCTACAAGATCACGTTCGAAGAGGAGGGTATTTATCCGCCGCTCTATGTAGCGCCTGATGGAAGCGTGCTCTATCCCCAAGCGTTTGGCGTTGCCGTGGGGGCCGGGAACGAAGACTTTGGCGTGGTGAGCGGGAAGGGGACCAGCGGCCTTAAACTCACGGAATTGCCTGCCAAGGTCGTCACCACGATCCAGGAATCAGCTCCTGCGGCCGAAGTCGCCTACGTTCAACAACTCACGGTGGGTGGCAGGGTTTCGTATGAAGTGCGGTTCAAGGACCAAACCGCGCATCCTCCGATTGTCGTGGACGAAGGCGGATTGCTCGTGAAGTAACGGTCATTTCCAAACCTGCATGGCAATCATTTGCGCCGTTGCCTGGCCAGCCCAATCGCGATTCGCGGCCGGGCTCGCGGGACTGGGATGAAGAATTTTTCCGATGCGGCAGTTCGCGCTTCCGCAAACCTCCTCAGCCCTGCGTGCGGCGAAGTCGCCAACTCCGATGATCCATTCGGGCTGAACTGCCTTCACAACTTGTTTCAAATGAAGGTCGCATGCCACGTAGAGCGCTTGCCGTTCAGCAACGGGAAGTTTGTCGGGAGTGCGGTTGCGTCCCGTTTCTTCGAGGAAAACAAGCGGACAGTAATTCACCACGAGATGTTCCCGGAAGAAGTCGTTCGCGGAGGAAAAGCGCCTCGCGAACAGTCCCCAGAGCCGTTCGCCACTGACTTCTGAGCGTGTGCATGAAAACCCCTGGATCGGGCGCTTGGGGTGTTCACTCGCAGGCCGGGAAATTTCGGCACGTATTCCGAGCCATCCCGCAACGGCTTGCACTTCGCCAAACGGAATGCCCACCTGCATCATCCCGAACGGCCCGGGGTTCATGCCCAGAAAGAGAACCCGTTTGCGTGTGTTGCCGAAACGGCGCAGGTAGACCTCGTAAGCCGCTCCCGCATATTGCAGGGGATTGTAAACGTGTGAAACAGGCGGGGCGAACTTCAGCTGATCAACCGCATGCCGCAGGTTGTCAGCCGCCTCAAGGAGATCTCGACAGACCGCGTCGGACATTACCGCCGATGATGCCCGCCACCCTGTTGATGCTGGCGCAGCTGACGCAACATGCGTTGGAGTGACTCTATTTCCCGCTCGTCATCGATCTTCTGCCGCTCTGCCAGTTCCAATGTCTCGAGGACTTCCTCCATCTCGTTCAATGCCTGCTTTAACTCGTCAATAATCCGCGTGACCTGATCAATGGCATCCGTGATGGCGGGAGTTTTAAATTCAGCAACCGGCTGGGGTGGTTCCGCGCGGCGGGCCGGTCGTTCGTAATCGCGCCGGTCTTCTCGAGCTGAGGAAGGACGTGCAGGCCGGGTCTCCTCGGCAACTGCGTCGTGCTCCGGGTGGTCCGTCGATTCGCGCTCCCGTTCTTCCTCGGGCGCTTCTGCCGGTGCAACAGCCTCAATCGAGGCCGTGTCCGCATCGGCTGTGGCTGCAACGGCTGGATCCCCGGCCGCTTCGTCTGCGGCGGCGGTTGCTGCTGCATCAGGCGGGCGTTCTTCCCCGGCGTCGCCAGCGCGCGGCGCGCGGCGTCGCGAATGACGGCGCCCCCCGCGGCGTGAACGCCGGCGCGCCGTGCCAGTCCGGGCCGCATTCGTCGAATCAGACTGTTCTGGCGCAGCGTGGGGCTGTTCGTCCGGAATCATGGCTTCAACTTGCCCGGACGCTAGGCGATTGCAAAGGTTTTTGTGGCGGCTTTGCTCTGGCAAAGGGAAATCGCTTTGGCAGAATGCCCGCCGTGAAATTCCTGAAGCAGAAATGGGCCTGGCTCAGCCTGTTGTTCCTTGCCGTTTGCTGGGCCGAGACGCAGGGCTTTGGCGCAGAGCCGCCCGGGAATGTGACCTTTCCGCGCCCGCTCAACAGTTACGACTCCATCGAAGGCGCATCGCTTTGGGCCGAACTGACTTCACGCGTGAGCAAGGAACCCTTCAACCTCCTTGCCACGATTCTGTTTCTGTTCGCCATCATCCACACTTTTCTCGCGCCGTGGTTCTCCCATCTGGCGCACCGGTTCGCGGAGGAGCATCAGCAAAAATTACGCGGTGAAGGACGTCCACTGCCCGAACGACTGCCGAATGGGAACCGGGCGGAGGTGAGTTTCAAGGCCGAGATGTGTCACTTTCTCGGCGAGGTGGAGGCAATCTTCGGAATCTGGGTTGTGCCGCTGCTCGTGCTGACCGCGGTGTTCAAGGGCTGGGGTATTGCGCGCGATTACATCAACCACCTCAGTTTCACGGAACCCATGTTCGTGGTGGTGATTATGCTCATCGCCGCAAGCCGCCCCGTGCTGAAATTTGCAGAAAAGGTCATGGCTGGGGTGGCGGCTTTGGGCAGCGGGTCGGTGGGAGCCTGGTGGTTTTCGATCATGACGGTTGGCCCGCTTCTCGGGTCCGTCATCACGGAGCCTGCTGCCATGACGATCTCCGCGATGCTGCTGCGCGAGAAGTTTTACGATCGAAAACCGAGCACGATGTTAGCGTACGCCACGCTTGGCCTGTTGTTTGTGAATGTGTCGGTGGGCGGAACACTGACTCACTTTGCCGCGCCGCCCGTCCTTATGGTGGCAGGAAAATGGGGATGGGATACGCCTTACATGCTACTGCACTTTGGCTGGAAATCCGCGCTTGGAATCATAACATCGAACCTTCTCTACTTTGTCTGGTTTCGGCGCGAGTTGAACACCATGACGATCGCTCCTCAACCGAAACTTCAGGCGGATTCCGTCCGCTCGGACCTTCCCGTGCCGCGCTGGATCACCTGCGTGCATCTGCTCTTCCTCGTGTGGACCGTTGTGCACAGCCACTATCCGGGGTTGTTTATTGGCGGATTGCTCTTTTTCCTCGCGTTCACGCAGGCCACGGAACCGCATCAAGCCGAGCTCCGTCTTCGTCCCGCTTTTCTCGTGGGCTTTTTCCTCATAGGGCTCGTGGTTCACGGAAGTTTGCAGGGGTGGTGGATTCAACCCGTGCTCACGCGGTTGGGCGAAGTTCCCTTGCTCCTCAGCGCCATGGTGCTCACGGCCTTCAATGACAACGCAGCCATTACTTTCCTGGCATCGCAGGTCCCCGACTTCGGCATTTCGCTGAAACACGCCGTCGTCGCCGGGGCAGTGATCGGCGGCGGTTTGACCGTGATTGCCAATGCGCCCAACCCAGCGGGCCAGTCAATTCTCTCGCGCTATTTTCCGGACGGGGTTTCGGCAGCGAAACTCTTCGCGGGCGCCGCAATACCGACCGCACTGCTGGCGTTCATCTTTCTTGTGTTCAGGTGATTTGAAACGTGCGAGAGAATCTGCTCTACGCAGGCGCGTGCCTTGACTCGGCATTCCTGCGGCATTCGGCCAGGCGTTTCTCCAGGAACTCGCGTTCGGACGGGATCGTTGCGAGCGCGTGTGCCTGCTCAAAATGCCCAACAGCAATCGCCGCGCGCTGGCGCCGCAATTCGAGTTCGCCGAGGACTGCGTGATAAAGGTGATATGCCTGGAGCGGTTCCACGGCCTTGATGGCTGCCACGGCAGCAAGGCCCGCATCAGGCCCGTGGACATTGGCCACCACAATTGCGCGGTTCAGGAAGATCACAGGACTTGGAGCCATTGCCACAAGTTCATCATAAAGCCCGAGAATTCGCGGCCAGTCCGTGGCGTCATAATCCTTCGATGCGCAATGACATGCGACAATTCCCGCTTGCAGATGAAATTCGCTGAGCGCATGACCAGACGCGGAGCGGGTGAAGTGATACATCCCGCGCGCGATCATGCCTTGATCCCACAATGACCGATCCTGTTCCTGCAATCGAAGGAGGGTTCCATCGTCATGCACGCGCGCGGGAAGCCGTGCCGCGTTCAGCAGCATCAAAGCGAGCAGGGCGTGCGTCCGCGGGGTGTCTCCTGCCGGATGCTTCGACAATAATCCGCCCAGGCGGATGGCCTCGTGACACAGGTCGGCCCGCACCAGCGCATCGCCGCTGCTGGCCTTGTAACCTTCGTTGAATAGAAGGTAGATCGACTGCAGCACAGCGTCGACGCGCTGGAGCAGTTCCTGTCCCTCGGGGATTTCAAAACGCAATCTCGCTTCGCGGATTTTCTGTTTGGCGCGCGTGAGGCGTTTCGCGATTGCCGCTTCCGACGTGAGAAAAGCACGACCAATTTCGGCTACGCTGAACCCGCAGAGCGTGTTCAAGGCAAGCGATATCTGGGCTTCCGCAGCCAGGGACGGGTGACAGCACACAAACATCAGTTTCAGCGTGTCGTCCGCGAACTCGTCTCCCGCGAATGAGACCTCGTTGGTGGCCCGTTCGGGCTGATCCATCAGGCGAACGATTTCGGCCTCTTTGTCGCGAAAAACCTTTTGTCGTCGCACAACATCCAGCGCCAGGTTTCGGGAGGCGCGCAGGATCCAGGCGGAAGGATTGTTGGGAACACCATAGAAGGGCCAGGTCTGGACAGCGCGCGCGAGCGCTTCTTGTACGACATCTTCAACAAGGGTCAAATGCTCGATGCCAAAGATGCGGGTGAGAATCGCAACCATCTTTCCGGATTCATGTCGGAACAGGTGGTCGAGCGTTTGCGATACATCGAACGTTTCGGCAGACATTGTTTCAGCCGGATTCACCCTGATGACTATCTGATTTTGCGATGGTTCGCGCAAGCCAGCCGGCGAACAGGAACGCGGGATACGCCAGGGCGGGAATGTAGAGGCTGAACTCGCTAAGTCCCTGAAGAAGCCAGGCAAGCACGCCAATAAACAGCGTCCATTGAAAAAGCGGCGCGTTCCAGAGTTTGCGCAACACCTGGATCATCAGGATCAGAATCCACGTTGCGAACAGGATGCCGCCTGGAAATCCGGAATCAGAGAATTGTTCCAGGTAATCGTTGTGCGCCAGGCGCGCCATTTCCGCTTCGGGCGCTTTTATATTTTCGTACGGTCTTTGGAAGGTTCCGGGTCCCGTTCCTGTAATGGGATGCGCGGCAGCCGTCTGCACCGCCGCGCGCCAATAATCGAACCGCGCTCCCACGCTCGTTGCACCGGATGCGAAATAACTTTGGAAACGAACCGCAAACGCTGCGACACCGATGAGTGCCATGATGATCAACACTGTCCATTTCAACCGCTTTCCCCAAGGCAGCCGCAACAGCGTGAGGCCAAGTGCGGCCATCGCAATCAGCCAACCCGACTTTGACCCAGTCCAAAACAGTGCGGCACCTCCCAGGAACAAGAGCAGCCAGATCGCTGCGAGCCTCGTTGCTGGACGGAACTTCCGCGTTTGAGTGACAACGAGGGCGGACCCCACGGGCAATAGCAGCAATACGGCGCCTGCAAGGGCGTTCGGATAAACGAGCGTTCCGAATACCCGTCCGCGTTCGTATTTCTGCACAATCGTGGGATTTGCTATGGCGACGCCATTCGTGGTGACGATAATTTGCTGCTCGCGGAGTTCAGCCATCATCTCGGGCGGAAGGTTTGTCCACCCCATGGCCTGGCTTTCGACGAGGAACTGTTTTTCGGCCGGGAACTCCACCAGCCTTTGTTCGACGGCGCGAATGGTGCACCAGACAAATCCGGCGAGCAGACCCGCAAGGATCCATTGCAACGAGCGCTCGCTGAAAAAACAGGATGCGCCTGCGAAGTAACACGCCAGCACAGCGGCAAAATGCCACAGCGTCAGCGACGTGAGCTCGTGGTCGACGGTCCACATGGCCGCAACGAATTGCCATCCGAACCACAGCAGGGGCAGCAGCAGCAGCAAGCGCCAGCGCTTCCATTCTTTCACGGATCTCCAGCCCAGCAGCAACGCGGGCGCAGAAAGTAACAGAAGAAACATGGCGCTCCATCGTGGTGGCCACGGGTAAGACCACAAATCCAGCAGGGTGTCTGGCGGGGCAATTTTGGAATCCAGAATGACCGGGTTCCCAAATTTCAGCAGCGCCAATCCGAGAAACAACCCAAATGCCAGTGCGTAGGCGTCACGTCCATCGAACCGTGTGGTCGAGGCTCGAACACTTTGAATTTTGACTGGCGGTTTCAGGGGATTCAGCGCCCTCACTCCTGGGCGCAGCTCAGAGATGCAGCTTGAGCAAACCGACTTCCAGCGCCAGTGCCTCTTGCACGTTTGTGTGCAGGAGGCGCTGAGTCGATTCAATCACATGCAAGTTTTCGAGAGCCTGGTCTGGGGTGATCCGGCGCGCGATCGCGCTGCCACGCTGAAGGTCTGGAAATTCCAGCAACTCCGCGCCGGGTGCTGCGGTTTGCAGCCAGATATCACGCAACCAGCGCTGCACGACTGCCAGGAGGTCGGCTCGCTGGCGACGATATTCCGCTTCAATCGCGGCGTTCAATTCGTCCTCCCATCGGTCGCGCAAATTCTTTTCAGCATCAGGATGGCGTTGCAGGGGCGATCGTGCGGTTTGCGCCTCTTCAATGGCCGCCTTCATTTCCACCAGTTTCTGCAACAGGACGTCCATAAGGCGATAGCGGCCCAGCAGGCTCTTCTGTTCGCCCGCCGCCATCTCGCAAAAACGCGCAAGCCATGCGCGTTGCGGTTCTGCGAGCGGGCGCGAGCCGTCCCCGAGAAAGTTGAGCCGCAGGCAGCGGGAGATAATCGTCTCGAGGAGCCGCTGCGGCTCCGTTGTGAGCAGGATGAGGATGGATCGTGAAGGCGGTTCTTCGAGCGTCTTGAGGAAGGCGTTGGCAGCCTGAACGTTCAAGCGATCGGCAGCGACAATGATCGCAACTTTGTATTCGGCTTCCGTTGGTTTCAGGTAAATCGCCTGCATCAGTTCGCGCATCTGGTCGACGCCGACGATGCGGAGCTTGGATTCAGGCCGCACCCAATGCACATCTGCGTGGTTGCCGTTCTGGATTTTCTTGCAGTTGACGCATTGATCGCAGGAATCAATCGCGGCACCGCTTCGGGCGCGAACCGGCGCAAGGCAATTCAAGGTGCGAGCAAGGGTTTCCGCGAGTGCCTCGATCTCCTCGAGTTGCGTTCCGACAAATAGATACCCATGCGCGAGGCGTCCGCGTTCCAGTGAACGCTGCAACAGCTGCACGCCCTGCTGATGGTCTGGAAAATCTCTGAACGCCATGCGCGTTCATGTTTGCCCAAGCGCGGGAATCCGGACAATAGAATTCAGCAGCGGAGTGTCTCTCCGAGCCTGCGCGGCCAACATCTCCGTGCCGCCGCGAAGCTTGCGGGATGGATCGGGGCAGGTATCGTCTGCGCGTATGCACCTTGTTTTTCCCTCTGTGCGAGTGATCGCATCGACATGTGCGGGTTTCTTTCGGCTGTTCCTGGCGGGCGCGCTCCTCTGCTCCGCAGGATTGTCGCAGGCGTTGGCGGCCGACAAAACAGTGCCCGTCCGGGTGGGCATCATCGGTCTCACACACGATCATGGCTTCGGGTTTATCCCGCGCCTGCGCAATCGCCCCGACGTGGAACTTGCCGGAATCGTGGAAACGAATCGCGGATTGGTCGAGGCTTACGCCAGCAACCTGCAGCTCGACACGAATCTATTCTTCAGCAGCGTCGCAGCCATGCAGGGAAAGTCGCGGGTCGACGCAGTCGCGGTGTTTACAAGCACGTTTGACCACAAGCGGGTGGTGGAAGAATGCGTTGGCCGGGGGATCAGGAGTGTGATGGTGGAGAAGCCGCTGGCGGTCAACTTCGAACACGCGCGTGCAATCGCCGAAATCGCCGGGCGCCACGAGGCTGAGGTGATTGTGAACTACGAGACCACCTGGTACCCCGTTCACCTGGCGGCATTCAAGCTGGCTGTGACGGATCGCGCACTGGGAACGTTGCGCAAGATCGTGGCACATCATGGACATCCGGGACCCACCGAAATCGGGTGCACGGAAGACTTCGTGAGCTGGCTTGCGGATCCTGTTTTGAACGGAGGAGGAGCGCTCACCGATTTCGGCTGTTACGGCGCCGTGCTGATGACGTGGCTGCTGGAGGGCAAGCGGCCCACGTCCGTGTTCGCAGTAGCGCAACAGTTCAAGCCCGACGTATACCCCAAGGTCGAAGATGAGGCGACGATTGTCCTCACCTATCCGGGAACACAGGGGATCATACAGGCATCGTGGAATTGGCCGTACGATCGCAAGGACCTCGAGATCTATGGTGCGCGCGGTTACCTGATGCTGCCGAACAGCACGACGTTGCGGGGCCGTGTGCGCGGGGCGCCGGAGAAGCAACTGGACGTGCCGCCGCTTACAGCGCCCGAAGCAGACCCGGTTTCCTACCTGGCCGCAATCGCGCGCCGGGAGATAAAACCCTCGGGGATGTCTTCCTTGGAATACAATCTCGTCGTTATGGAAATTCTCGATGCCGCGCGACGTTCGATTCGCGAAGGCCGGCGAGTTGATCTGCCGACAAACTAGGACCGGCATTCCGCAACGAGACGCTACCCGCGGATCATCTTAAACACATTAGGAGAGGGCAGGCGCAGCAGTTCGATATCAATGATCGTCGTGCGATGGCCCTGAATCCACTGAACCAACTGTTCGGTTTTCAGTTTCATGCGGAACGGCAGGTAGAGGATTTCCTCGGTCTGTGTTTCGATGGCACTCACTTCCAGCGCGCACATTTCGACTTCGGGTACCATGGCGACCCATTTTCGGCGATTCGCCACATAGGCATCAGTGCGCAAATAGAACGTGATGATGTTTCCGCTCACCTGGTTCAGGTGCTTGTCTTCGAAAAGCGTTTGAATCGGCCGCGCCTTGGAATCCTGCTGGGCGGAATCGAAATAGACATCAAAGCTGCCGGCTGGCCGCCCATCCTGGTCGCGCACGCGGAAGATTACCTGTGCGTGGTGATCGTATTGTGCACGCGTGTCATCCAGCCACTTCTTCCACCAGGCGGGGGGTTGCTGCTTGAGGGCGCGATCGTAGGTGGCCTCGGTTTCCTTCTCAAACGCGGACACAAGCTGCGGCCACGTTGTGGGCGTCGCCTCGAGGCTCATCTGGATCAATCGCAACACCTGCGTCCGCGGCTGCGATCCCGACACTATTCCCATCTCGTCACCGCTGTGCGCGCAATGAAAGGGAATCGCGAACGGAACGACGGGGCGGTTGTTGCTGCCCGGAAGTGACGATTCCTTCAGCTCGTAAAACTCAGTTTGTTTGTCCTGGCGGGCGAGGTGTCGATCCTGCTGGCGCACGGCGTCGGTCCAGCGTGTTTCCAATGCGGCCGGCGTCGGGCCGAAGCGGAGATAATTGAAATTGACGTTGCTCGCGGACACGCGGACCACGCCATCGGAACCATCTTCCTTCGCGTAACGAATGGGCACCGTGAACCACTTCACGTCAGCCTGGCTTCCGCAAATGACGGCCTCGTGGACGCCGTAATCGCTGGACAATTCGTTTCCGGAACGCAGGAAGTGCAGGTGCATGTCGAGCGTCCAGTCGGATCCGAGTTCCAGCGCATGAAGCACGCGAACGCCCCTTTCGGTCCCATGCTGGAAAACGAAGCGACCCCATTTTGCCACCTGGCCTTTTCCGATGTGAGCCCACCCGCTTCCGAAATTAGCGCCGGCCAGGTAGATGAGATTTTGGAGCGGCGACGGCTTGCGGCTGAATTTTCGAAGCCAGTTTCGAATTACGAGCGCTCCCGTGCTGTGAATGATCACATGGAAACGGTTGAGCAGCAGCTTGGGGAAATCAGTTCGCAACGCCCGATCCAATGCGCGCGAGATATCATCGATGGTCACGCCGTCCTCGAGGCTGATGTAACGGCTGAGGTTGATTTCGACCACTGCCTTCTGCCCGTAAATCTGTTTCAAAGATTTGGGCAGAGTGCCGTAGATGTTGGGTATGTTGGCGTCGCCGTCTTTGCCTTCCGCGCTATAGCCGTGAATGAGGACAATAGGTTCCATAATGACATCCCGTCCGGAGTTCGTGCCTTGAGTGGTGGGACAAGATTGCCGGAAATCGGCGTGAATCCAAGTTCCAAATCCAAGCCTTGCAATTCGGATGGCAATCCGAAAACGATGGTGAGTCGCCGCACATGAGGACAGGCAAGGAAAGAAAACCAGCGGGGAACATTCATCGCCAGCAGTTGTTTTACTGGATGGGCGCGAGCCTGGACCGTCGCAACAAACGTCGCAAGGTGCTGCGGGATGATCTCGTTCGGGCCTGCTTGGAGCAGGTGGCGGCTAGCTTGAAACGTGGCATCTGGGTCAAGACACCGCGCGTTCCGGAACAATTTCAGCTCCGCGATGAACAATTTCGACTCGACCTTCCGATTGCGTGCTTCACCGAATGGTCCCTCGGCGAAAGCCTGCCGCACACCAGCGAGTATGGCCGCATTGGCCTTGGCTTTCCGAAGCGATGGGTCATTGAGCGCGGCGGACAATCTGTGACTTATTTCCGCCATAATGAACGCGGCCATTTTTTGAGAAGTGCCTTTCGGCTCTTGAATGCATTGGGTGAACCGGGACCTGACGGAGCGTGGCGCGCGCGCGGGATCTCGGGTCTCGAAGACCTGCGTTACTTGCTGCACTTTGCAAAAATGATCCGCTTGCGCCCGCCCGAACGCGAAGGGCGGAAAGTGAAGTCCGTTCCCGAGGTCCGGCCGCGGACTCGACGAAAAAAGAAACCCGGCGCGGATAAACAGGCGTATCGGCGCAAATTTGGAGCTCCTCTCCACTTTGTTGAAGAACGCGAGTGGCGGATTGTCTATTCAGAAGCGAATCGCCGCTTTGTCAAAGGTCCGGGCATCCCGGATTTCTTCCTGCCCTATTTGCCGGGCGAAGAATTATTCACGCTGGTGCTGCCTGACAACAAGGTCGTAAGCCGCTTGCTGGAACGTGATTGGTTTACGGACCGCTTGTTCACGCCCTGGAAGCATTATCCTGAATTGAAGGGCCGCCGCGTGCCTCCCGTGACAGTTCTCGCTCACTCAGACATAGGCACTTATTAAACTGCGTTTCGTTGTTGGCGGGTGTTTTGCGACGGGTGCAAAACCCGATGGCGATGAGAAATCCAAATTCCTGCCGCCATATGCCCTGCACCATTTCTACACGTTGAAGCGATTGCCATCGGCGAGCGCCTTCTTCAGCGCATCTTTTACAGCGTCCAATCGCGCGGGAAGTTCGATTGGCTCATTGGCGTATCGGCACGGGAAATCCATTTCCTTCTGGTGATACTTCACCTTCATCTCGACGAACTTCAGGCCGTGCGCAGTCGAAATGACCACGACTTTTTCTGCTTTGTCGATTTTGCCTGCCTTGAGCAGCTTGATCATGACAGCGAGGGCGACGCCTGTGTGCGGGCACGTGAACATGCCCGTGCGATCAGCCAGCGCCGCAGCGTCCGCGAGTTCGTCTTCAGTCGCCTGTTCCACGACTCCGTTGAACTGCTTCAAGGTGCGGATTGCTTTCTGAATGCTGACTGGATTGCCAATTTGAATCGCGCTCGCGAGGGTTTTTTCAGCCTGGATGGGTTCAAAACTTTCGAAGTTCTTGAGATAGGATCGATAGAGCGGGTTCGCGCGTTCCGCCTGCGCGACCACGATGCGGGGCAGCTTCGAAATCAATCCGAGATCCCGCATCATGAGCAAACCTTTGCCAAGGGCGGAGACGTTGCCGAGGTTCCCGCCGGGAATGATCATCACGTCGGGGACCTGCCAATCGAACTGTTGAACGATCTCAATGCCAACCGTTTTCTGACCTTCAACTCGCAGCGAATTCATTGAGTTCGCGAGGTACAACGTCTCGTCCTTGGTGATTTCCTGGACCAGCCGCATGCAGCCGTCGAAATCCGTATCGAGGTAAAGAACAAGAGAGCCATTGGCGACCGGCTGGATCAACTGCGCGAGGGAAATTTTTCCGCGGGGCAGGAGCACGATGGATTGAATGCCGGCCGCAGCGCAATACGTTGCGAGCGCGGCGGAGGTGTCGCCGGTTGAAGCGCAGGCAACGGCTTTGATGGGCGCGCCTTCCGAGATCATCTGTTTAACCTGGGAAACGAGGACCGTCATCCCGAGATCCTTGAACGACCCGCTGTGTGTGTTGCCGCACAGTTTGATCCAGAGGTCGTTTACGCCGACAATCTTCCCGAATCGCTCCGCCCAGAAAAGGTTGGTGCCACCTTCATAAAGAGAGACAATGTTTTCGTTCGCAATCTGCGGCAGCACCCATTCCTTTTTGCCCCAGATGCCTGAGCCATACGGCCATTCGTTTCCCTTGTTGCGCTGCTCAAACAGTTTCTTCCATTGGTCAGCGCTTCGGTCCGTTAACGCGGCGGTGTCGTGTTGGACTTCCAGCAGCGAACTGCAGCGCCTGCATTGGTACACGACGGTGTTGAGCGGGTACGTTTGCCCGCACTCAGAATCGATACACTGGAACCATGCGTTATAGGACATCGTTGCTTTCTCCGGCCCGGTGATCGCGCCAGTCGGAGTAGAATGGCTGGCTGGGCGCTGATTTTCAAGGGTCCCGCGCCGCGGAATTGTACAGGAGGGATTGCGGTTGCGAAAGTCGCGCTGCACGGCGGCACAGACCCAGGTTTGCGCTTGGGAGCAGGGTCAATGGTTGACGACCAGTTTTTGCCGCGGCCGCGCGAAGATTGCTCCCGGCGTCCCGAGTTGCCGCTTCAGTTCCACGTCTGCATCCCAGGGATTGTCGATGCGCGAGATTCTCCACAGCGCGGTCGGCGATAGCCGGAACAGGTAGATCCACTCAGAGACAAGCGGCGGGTTTATCAGCGGGAAATCGGATCCATAGAGGAGTCGGCCCTCGAAATCGTTGCGCAGCAGCGCTTCCTTCATGCAGGGACGCTTGTTGATCTGTGTCAGCGATGAGATGTCGGAAAGGAGATTCGTGTGGCGCAGCATGAGCGCCGCGAGACGATCGGTGCTCCTCTGTTTTTGAAAATAACCCGTGGAGCCGATATGCGCGGCTATGACCGTCACGCCCAGCTGCAGCGGCAGTTCGAGACGGGCGGGATCCCCAAATTCCTCCTGCGCCGTGGAGAAGGAACGTTCGTTTCCGGTGTGGGTGAGCAGCGGGAGCTCGAGTTCAACGAGCTTCTGGTAGAATGGAATCAACGCCGGGTCGGCGGGGTCGAAATTCATGATCGACGGCAGCCATTTCACCAGCACGGCACCTTGGCTCTTTGCCCACGCGAGTTCTTCGAGCGCGTTGGTGCGATAAGGATGGATCGAAGCGCCAAACAGCAGGTTCGTGTGACGCTTCACGACTTCAAGCACAAAGGTGTTCGGGACGTAAACTTCCGTCCGGCCGGCATCGAGAACCCCATCGCGTCCGACGCATCCATCCAGCGCGAGAACCACGGCATGACTCACATGCTGGCTTTCCGACAACAGCCCGGCGAGGCGATCACCCACGATCAGGTCTCCCTTCTGGAGAAGTTCGTGTTCAGACGTTCCGAAGCTTCGAAGATACGCCTTGAACCGCCAGTTGTTCCGCAATTGCGGCGACACGAAACAGCCGCTGCCGCCCGCTCCGATTCCGGCAATGTGGCAATGCATATCGACAATCGCGGCGGGCAACGGCTCAACCGGACGATAGGGACGGGCGAAAGCCCAGGCGCTAATCATCATTACTCCAGCCAGTCCAAGCGCCAACCTCCGCTTTGTCCAACGGTTTTGTTTCACGCGGAAGTTATAGGATGTCTGGGTGAGAGGTCAGAATCGAAAATTCTGCGGAGAACATCGAGCCGGGATTGACCGAGCGCGCCTGGGCGCGAGCGTGGTGCATTCCCCGCAACGTCAATTGGCAGGATTCTCTTCGCAATCGCGAAGGAATCGGAAATTCATCCCGGGACACCCAACGCCAAACTGTTCAGAATCAGAGCTGACTGCAGGTGGTTATGCTTCTGATCCCCTAACGTCTGACGGAGGGCGCCCGGGTTCGTTTTCACCTCGAGCCCCTGGCTCCGTGTCCCCTGTCGTTCGCTGTGTCGGACGAACGAGCATTTCCCCTCACGAAGCCCCCCTTTCGTAGTGGTGCAACGAAAATTCTAAATGCATTCAGCGAAAAAACGTTCCGTGGAAGCCGCGGAGCCGCCCGATCGAGACCTGAGCAGCTGTTCGTCACAGCCTGGACCTGATTCGCAGTGACGCCCGATTTCTCCTTACGCTCCCTGAACAACTCCATAAATATTCCCTGAATCGCTGAGTATTTCCGACGTATTGCAACTCTTTGGTGGGGCCCTTTGGACCTTCCCTTTCGGCGACCACGTTCCTAGCAGAGCATCCGATTTTTCTGCAAGTGGTTTTTTTGCTGATCAACGCAAGTGCCATCCCATCAACGAAATATTCCGGCATTTTTCTTTTTGAATGAACGTGTTCGCGTGTGAAGAAAGGCACTGATTTCAAATGGCTGCTCACGAATTGCTCGGGCGTTCGCAAAATAGAGCGCGCAATTTTCATGAAATAGGCTGCCTCGCGATTGTCTTGGTTTTCGACATTCGAAAGTTGTTCAGGATTGCGGGGACGGAAGCATGCCTCGATTTTCTTCCGAAATGTCAGAAATTCAGCAAGTTGCGTTGGTTGGAGGCACCGGCATTCGCTTTGCTAAGAGAGCAAAGGCTCGAGTTGGAGCTCGGCTGCGCGGTGAAGCGCTGGTGAAGTATGCGTCTAAAACGATTTTTCTATTTTGGTTTCTGCACGTTGATCTTAGTTGTCGTGGCCGGCTGCATGCGCCCGGATTCGCTGGAAGAAAGCTTCTCTGAGGCCCCGCCCTCGCTGAGGCAATCCGTCGATGAAGCCGTGCGATTGGATCGAAACAATGACTGGATGACGGCTGCAGAAGCCTACGATCGAGTTCTCCGCGAAGCACTCACGCCTGAGCAGGAACAGCTGGTGCAGCGCGCAATTCAACTGTTGTATTCGCGAATGACGAAGGCGGCTCGCACTGGGGATTCACAAGCGCGATTGACGCTCGAGCAGATCGAGCAATATCGCAAGGGCAGTTAAGCTGCAGAAGTTCACTCGCCGCTCCCGTTGTCGCGGCAGGTATTCGCCTACCGCGCTTCAGGAAGCCACACCCCATTTGTCGAAGTCGCGTCTGCGCTCGACGCTGGGTTCGTGAATGCCGGCGTCAGTGACGTCGGAAACAATGACTTGAAGCCTATGAAAATCCTTACATCAGCTATCGTCACGATTGCGATCTTAACGGCTGGCACTGTTGGAACGAGCGCCGCCGAGAAGGAAAAATCCGCAGCAAAGAAATCAGAGTCGTCAACATCATCCCAGCCACAGGCCGCATCTCAGAACTCGCGTGCAAGCGAGTTGCTGAAAGCGAAGGTAAAGTCGCAGGACGGCCAGGAGTTCGGGGCGGCGGAGGACCTGATCGTTGACAACTCAAGCGGCAAAATTCAATTCGTTGTCATAGGGCAGGGCGGCGCGCTCGGCGTTAACAAGGACCTCATCCCGGTTCCCTGGACCAAGGCAAAGGTCGGGCAGAACGAAGACAACGAACCTGAGATCAACCTGCAGGTCAGCGCACAAAAGCTCCACTCCGCGCCGGCGTTGCAGAAGGATTATTCAAATCTGAACGATCCCCAGTTTGCCCACGTTGTAAAACAGTTCTTCACATCGGGGCCCAGCGCCACCAGCAACGGCGACGGGCAGCACGGATCCGCTTACAGTGCAACCAATGGAATGTCTGCGATGGGAGGCAGCGAGGGGCCTGAAGGAGCTCAATTGGAATCCGGTTCGGCAAACAGCAGCACGAACGAAAACGCGGAATTACAGGACGATTGAATCAAAGAAGCGCTGAGGAGCGCAGAGGTTCTGGGGACCTCTGCGTTTTTTTGTGAAGTGGAGGGCCGTCGCAGAGGCACCCAGCGCCGTGCTCCAAAAGTAACTGTTACCGGGGAAGACAGTGGATCGGCCGCGATCTGAATGGGGTTTGCTCTTGCCCTTTGAAAACCTTGCGGCATAGTAACCGCCGTCCACGGCGCACCCCTTCCCGGTTGCGATCAGACAAGCCCGCGTGGCGGAATTGGCAGACGCGCTAGATTCAGGTTCTAGTGAGTAACATCGTACAGGTTCAAGTCCTGTCGCGGGCACCATCCTCAAATCCCCAACAAAATCGCGATTTTGCTTTCTTTTCGTCCCCTTGGTTTCCAGTCGCATAACGCTTTCGCATAACAAGTCCAAAAAGTTCATAGCTATTTAAGCGGTTAAGGTGGGTCGAATTTCGAAGTATTCTCGGGCTAGGTTTTGGGAAACTATTTTACCCGTCCGCGTCCTGGTTGCCCGGTAGTGGGTCTGAAGAACTTGCACTGTATGCCCCAATTGATCAGCCACATGAGCTGCGTCGCACTTTAAAGCGAGCAAGTACGTCGCAGCCGAGTGTCGCATGGCGTCGTGTGGCCAACCGACCAACAGATCGGAGAGTTTCCGAACGCTTGTAAAGCGCTTCGCCCAGTTTTTTACGGGCAGTGAGGTTGGAATGCTGAGCCACTCGCGTGCGTTCTCTGGAATGTTTACGATTCGACGTTTCAGGTTTCCCTTCGCAACATCGTATGGAATCTCCGTAATTCCTTCCTCGATCATGACATGATTGCTGTTCAGTCGCCCAATCTCTGCGGGCCGAATTCCACAGAACAGGCCCAAGGCTAATGGCGCGCACAGCCCCGGATCGTGCTGACTGGCGGCCAGTAAAAGCCTCCTCGCGTCCTCCACGTCCAAAACGCCAGGCATACTTCGGATGATTTTGGGGGATTTGAGCCCTTCGCTCGGGTTGTCGGCCCGCCACTTAGCATTCTTCGCGAACCGGAAGAATGTTTTCACATCCGTCAACCGACTGCGGCGGCTCGATGTGGAATATCCAGGGGCATCCCTCCAGCTACGCACGTCATCGACTGAAACTTCATGAACCTTCTTTTCGGGGAACTGCAGCGTGAATTGCTGGAGAACGGAGCGAATTTGAGAGATGTACCGCGACGCCATTCTCCGCTCGGCAAGGTCCGATAGAAATAATTCCACACCTTCTGAAAGCGATGGCGCCTCAAACTGAGCAGACTTTCGGAAAACCCTCTCCATTGCTTTTTCAATGGTCAATCCCTCGGCGTGCAACCGGCAGAGAAAGGCACCCAGCAGCATTCGCTCATGGTTCGGCAAAGATGCGATGATGGCACCTTCGGTTTCGATTCGAGCCTTTTGTTTTGACAGCCAAGCTTCCGCTGCTTCTAGGGAATGGAAGATCTTGTAAATCCGCCGTCCAGCAACGTTACACACGCCGCGAAAACAGGGTTTTCCATGACTCTTGTGGGGATAAACTTTCATCGTTTGTAGTTTCGGTAGGGTTTTCTAGGCACAGAGCCGATTGTAGCAAAGAAAGAGAAGCTTCAATGCAGAAAGTGGGAAGCTGTATGCCGCATGGAATACAGCGAAGAGACGAAAAACCCGGCAGTTTGCAGTCCTGCCGGGTGCGTGATCCTGAACAGAGCCTTTAGCTCAGCGGAAAATCCTCATTTGCCCAGTCACAAGTCGCTTGGCTATCCAAGTATTGTTCGAGTACTTCCTGTACAGTGCAGTCATGAACGACGGACGCAGTCACCAGCTGGCCATACGCCCAAGCGGAAAGCTCGATTGTGATCTTCCGGGTTGGCGGACGGTGTGTCTTCGAAGTGGAATTGCAAGGGGATTTGCTCAAAGTCTTCATAGGCTAATATCTGGAATAGACCCGTGATTTCAATTGGGGTGAATGGTTCAGTTCTGAAGCCAGCGAACCGCGTTGAATCGGCCCGAAGGAAACCAGTGTGCCAGTGCCCCGCATTCTCCTCCGAGGAACGATTGCGCATCGTCAACGGCATCAAACCCAAGGTTGGCTGGGATGTAGGCGAAGCATTCGTAAATAACCTCCTTTCCCGATTTAATCTTTTTGGCCATTGCCCTTTCGGCTCCGTGATTCCGGAGGATGATGTCTATCGTGATTTGAACCCGGTCTAGAATGACCGCGGTTGATACTGATCCGTTCTTCATTTGTAGCTAGAAACAATTAACCCGTGACTGGAAGGGTATCAGCCTTGTCGCAAAATACCGGTCAGGGCACCTGCTATCCAATCACGGGCGAATTGTACTGTTGTCGAATCGCCTTAACGGAGTGACTAATTCCGCTACAGTTGGCGAAGTCCCCACTGATACTGAAGACTGAAATGACTATGCCTTTGGTTTCGAAAAGTTCAAGAAAAATCCGCAGAAAATTCCGAATTAAGAAGTGGATCGCGGCCAATGTTTATCGGCCTTAGGTGCTGGTTTCGCGGCGCCGTTTGCCAGGAACGTCGAAGCTGACAAGCAGACCCGCCGCTGTGGAAGGGCAAGCTTGGAGCCGGGGGGGGGGTATCGCGGGGTGGGCGGGGGTGGTCACGTGCTGCTATATATGGGTCCCTTTTCTAAACTCACCAGCAAACTCACACTTTCTTTCGCCAAAAAACATAGGACGGCGTAAACACATAATTTGTATGCGTCAGATCTCCGGGACGTTTGGAGAATAACCCAAATTGTTCCAACTCGTTGCTAACCGGGTCAGACCGCATCTTCCACTGCAATAGGGTCAAAACCCTAGTGCTGGCAATCGGTCCCGGTCCATACACTTACATTTGCGCCATGCACACTGCTAGGCGGTCAGTTAGTGTTCCGTCTTTATTCATGAGCGTCATACAAAACACCCATTTAAAACCCGTCGTGGATGTCGATCAGCGGTGCGACGGGAACCACTTCGTCCAGTTTTACGAGAGTGAGGAATTCCTAGTAGATTCTGTTGCGGCATTCATTGGTTCCGGCTTAGGCGCGGGTGAAGGTGGGGTGGTGATTGCGACGTCTTCGCACCTGGTCGCAATCGGGCATAAGCTTGCTGCGCAGGGCGTGGATTTGGCAGTTGTGGAAGCGAGGGGTCAGTATGTTGCCCTTGATGCTGCCGAAGCGCTTTCTAAATTCATGGTGGATGGCTGCCCTGAGCCATCGAGATTTGAAGCCTATATCGGCCACAAGATCGAAAATGCCGCAAGGGGGCGCCGCGGTGTACGAGCTTTTGGAGAGATGGTGTCGCTGCTCTGGGCTGACGGAAACGGCGATGCCGTGCTCAGTTTGGAGGAACTCTGGAACAAATTAGCGGAGAAACACACATTCACGCTGTTTTGTGCCTACCCAATTACGGGCTTCAGCGATACGAAGCACAGCAGGGTTTTCTCTCGTATTTGTCAGGCTCACTCCCATGTAAAACCATTGGAATCCCTCGATAAAGCGCCAACAGCGGCCGAGCAGTCGCGGCTCATTGCGGAGATTCAGCAGAGGGCATTGTCACTGGAAAAGGAAATTGTCGAGCGTGAGCGCGCGGAAGAAACCCTGAGACGCCGCGAAGCAGAACTGACCCAATTTGTTGAGCACGCTTCGGTGGGGCTTCACTGGGTTGGTCCCGATGGAATTATTCAATGGGCGAACAAAGCTGATTTCGAGTTTCTTGGATTTTCCGGGGACGATTACATTGGGCATCACATTGCGGAATTTCACGCAGACCGTCATGTAATTGATGACATCCTTTCTAGGCTTTCAAGTGGCGAACGGCTACAAAATTACGAAGCGCGTCTCAAGTGCAAAGACGGCTCGTTCAAGACTGTTCTTATTGATTCCTGTGTTCTTTGGGAGGGAGGAAAGTTCATTCACACGCAATGCTTCACTCGCGACATTACCGATCAGAAGCGCGCAGAAGATGAACTGCGTCAAACCCAACGGCAACTAGAGGCCGACGCGGATGCCCTCTCTAAGTTAAATCATTTGGGATCGCGCCTATGGAAAATCTCGTCGCTGCAAGAAGGCATCGATGAAATGCTTAATGCGACTATCGAGCTGCTCGAGGCCGATATGGGCAATATTCAGCTTTTGGACGGCCCCAGGTTGCGAATCGCAGCCCAACGCGGCTTCAGCCGCGAGTTCCTCGACTTCTTTTCTGAAGTTTCGGTGGGCGACGCATCCGCATGTGGAAGGGCTCTGCGAACTGGCGACCGGATAATCATCCCTGATGTTCAGGTGGATAAAGCCTACGCACCGATGCGTGCCATTGCAGAGTCCGCCGGATATCGGGCGGTCCAGTCAACGCCGCTAATTGGGCGGAATGGAAAGCCGCGCGGAATGATTTCGACCCACTGGCACTCTCCGCATTGCCCCAACGAGAGACAGCTTCGGCACCTTGAGTTGTATGTCCGACAGGCCACTGACTTCATTGAAAGGTGCGAGATCGAAGATGTGTTGCGCGAAAGCGAGAAACGTTTGCGGAATATTTTTAACCAGAGCACTGTTGGATTAGCGCAAGTTGACGTCGATGGGCGCTTCATCCTGGTAAACCAGCGCTTTTGCGACATTCTTGGGTATTCGGCTGGGGAATTGAGAAACGAAACCTGCTCTGATCTGATGTTTTTCTCCGACCAAGCTCTCAAATTCGACAAAGCCCTGCACGAAGGAAACTCCATCTTGATTGAGAATCGTTACGCTCGCCGGGACGGGTCGAACGTATGGGTTCGAAACAGTGTTTCCCCGATGACCGACGCTGATGGGGGAGCGCGCCAGATGCTGATTGTTTCGGTCGATATTACCGAAGAGAAGCGGGCGCAGGAAGGTGCCTCCCGCCTGGCAGCAATCATAGAGCATTCAGAGGATGCAATCTTCAGCACGGATACTGAGGGCGTGATCAATAGCTGGAACAGGGGTGCAGAGCGCCTATACGGTTATCTTGCTATTGAAATCGTCGGACGTCCGATTTTTACGCTGATTCCTCCAGGCCGCGCAAATGAGGAGCCTGAAATTTTACGGCGGATCTGTAGAAACGAAACTGTGGAGAACTACGAAACTCAGAGGCTTCGCAAGGACGGAGCAATCATTGACGTCTCATTGACAGTCTCGCCAATCAAAGATTCGTCCGGAAAGGTTATTGGAGTGTCGAAGGTTGCGCGCGACATCACAGAAAAGGTTCGTTCGAGGGAAATCCTGGAGCAAACGGTTGCGGAACGCACGGCATCGTTACGCGAAGTTGTCGCCCAGATGGAGGAGTTTTCGTATTCAGTGTCCCACGATTTGCGGGCTCCGTTGCGAGCAATTAGCGGCTACGCGGATGTGTTGCTTGAAGATCCAGACGGACAAATTGATGAGACAACACGGGCGTACCTGGGAAAGATTCGACGATGCAGTGACCGGATGAACCGGCTCACACTGGAGGTGCTAACCTACAGTCGCGTAGCTCGCTCTCAAATCCAACTGGAGAATGTGAATTTGGATCGGCTTGTGCGGGATGTGATGGATCAATATTCAAATGTCCAAGGCCCAGCGCTTGAAGTCGAAATTCTCGGCGAATTACCTTTGGTGTGCGCCAATGAGACTATGTTGGCACAAGTCGTCTCCAACCTTTTGAATAATGCCGTAAAATTTGTCTCGCCCAGCACCAAGCCGCGCGTCCTCGTTCGCGCTGAACATTTTAGCAAGCAGGTGAGAGTATGGTTCGAGGATAACGGAATAGGCATCAGGCTTAAGGATCAGGAGCGTATTTTCGGAATGTTCGAACGGTTGCATCCGGAGGGAAAATTTGAAGGGACCGGTATCGGCTTGGCCATTGTGCGAAAAGCTATGGAAAAAATGGGCGGGAAGGTCGGCGTCGAGTCGGATGGGGAGAACGGAAGCCGTTTTTGGATCGAACTGCCCGCGCCGAATCAGATACCGGCGCGTCAGGGCCACTAGATTAAGCGTCTTTCGGTGAGGGCGCTACGCTCTCGCAGCTGGGGTCGGACGGTCCTGGGATCATAAAATATATGGGTGGGGCGTTCTCGTCAGCCCTAGTTTTGGTAATGCGTTTGGCCGCGATCTCCTTAGTTAAGAACTGCATGAGGTTAAGGGGCAAGGTGTTTGGATTTATTTTGCATAAATCCTTGAAGGAGAAACGGCAAGAGGGAACCTTCACAGTGTGCATGCGAGTACTATGTCTAGCCGGATTTAAAAGCATTAGACAGCTGAGCAGTAGGTTTTCGGTAGGTTGCGGCGATTTGCCTGACCAGTTGGACTATGGCATCCAAGCCCATAGGTTTTACAACATAATCTTCTGCTCCCAACGCAAGTGCCTTTTGGCGGTCTTCCAACAGATTTGAAGACGACCAAACGACCACTGGAAGTGATTCCAAGTACGATTGCTGTCCCATCCATTCCAGAACCTCGAAGCCGTTGACCCGTGGCATTCTCACGTCCAACAAAACGACGGACGGTGAGGGGAAGCGCTGACTATCGCTGTACTCGCCTCGACGAGAAAGATAGTCAATTCCTTCATCTCCATCGCGCGTGCATCGCAACAAGACATCGAACGACTCAATCCGTTTTTCCAACAACATGGGTAGTGCTTCATCGTCATCAATCAAAAGGAGCACTGTAGTCATAAATAAGAAGTTTCAGATTAGGACCTTTTAGTTTTCTCGCAGACAGTTCAAAAGGTTTAATTGCGCCGAAATTAACCAGAAAGCATCGCATCCAGAGGACGGTCTTTCGGATGTCTTTTTGAGTGCCGGGAAATCATAATTCCATAAAACCACGATTACGAAATAAGGCTTTTTCCCCATTCCAATTAGGTTGTCCGCCTTCTTATTTATCTATTCACCGGATTCCAATCATTTAACGTTAGTCTGTCCGGAGAATGGCGCCTTCCTCCGCGAGGGCCGCCATACTCCCTCGTTTAAAACAATGACCTCTGGCGGTCGCGCTCTAGGCCGGTTCAATTGTAACTTAGATAGGAAGTTTAATGCCCGGTGCTGTGATGGCACCGGGCAGCCACTGCCACTATCGAGCGGGAGCCATCCGCTCTGGGGAGAACCCCAAAAATATGCGGCGACATCATCCTGTCAAGATTGTCGGTCGTCTCGGTGCGATTGAAAGCGTCGGTCAGTTTTCTGCCGCTCTTCGCCTAGTTTTCTCCCCAGTCGCGGTTGGCTCGGTCTTCAGTGCTGGCATGCGCTGGCCTGATCCAAGCCCTGACAAGCGGGTCGGTCTGAAGGGACGTGGCCCGAGCAGGAATCTAGCTTGCGCTGACGGGGAGATTTAGCAAAGTTCTGGCACTCGGTGTGCCCAGGTATGAATTCCGCAGCGCACAATTTGAAGACCATTCGACTCTTCCACGTTGAGGATGAGCCTTTGGATGCCGACCTGCTAAAGGTTCACCTCCGCGGCTTGGAAATACCGGTTTCGATTGTCGAGATTGCCAGTGACATTGATTTTCGAAAGGCGATCCGGGCGGGACCTCCCGACTTAGTTCTTTCGGATTCAAACGTCCGAGGATTCGACACTGAGAATGTATTCCATTATGCGCGAAACACTTCTCCACCGATTCCATATATCATGTTCTCCGGGCATCCCGATCCCCTTCTTCGGGAGAAGGCGCTCGCATCTGGAGCGTACGCATTCATCGACAAGGGACGTCCTGGCGAGTTGATCGCCGCTATTCGGCGACTGTTTGTCACCAAGTCGGAATTGTTGCCACCGCCGGAACACCCAGTGCTCGCGCAGTGTAAAGAGTTCCGCTGTTTGGCATGTCGCACGGCGGCGGGTCGGTGGGTGGACTACATACATCGGCGAGAGCTGCCGGAGGTTCTTTCCTGGGCTGAGGTTTAGGTGGTTTAGTGGGTCTGTCCGCCCCTGACATTGGAAAGCATGGCTTGCGAATGTTGGCGCAGCTTAGGGCAAAATTTGGTTAGACCCGTCCACCTTGAGATGGCAGAACACGGAAGTCCAGGCTGTGAACGTTTCTTCAGCGGGCATCCTCTGTCCCACCTCCTTGGCGTCGCAGTCTGGACAACTTTAGCACCGGTTGACGGAAATGCGACTGACGAGCATTCCGCGTGGTCGTCCACGAATTTGGGCGAAGTTCATGCGCTCACGAGCTCATCCGCAGCCGCTTGGCCAAAGCCGCCAACTACAAAAATATCCGCGACAGCTGTTCTCGATCATCTTAGGGACGTTGCCGCCTTAAATCGGAAAAATGTCTTCCGACTTTCGAAGGTGTTCTTGCGATTGAAAATGCGGGTTAACGCGGGAAAGTCTCTCGTCCACAACCACCATTCGATGGGTTAACAGCGCTTGCCACGTGGCCTCCCCAGGAAGGGTATCCTGATGATACTGGCAAATTCCGTGTAATGCTTCGCATTTCGAGAACAGCTCTTCCAAACGGAATTCGTATTCCATGAGCTTGGCGAAGTTCTTCTCTGAGGCAAACTCCCAAGTCATATCCCCGGTCGCGAAAAGTCCTTTATAACCGGCGCTTAGAGCGTCATCCACCGCGGAGGAAAGCTTTGACAACATCAATTCAATATCAAAACCACCGTCAGCCGCGACCATCTGTTCCGACGACAGGATCAACTTGGATTTGGAACCCTCGCTAGCAACATCGAAACCGCGGGTAGCGAGACACGATTGCAATCCCATCACCATGGCAGGGCTGTTCAAATACAAACACCGATAGCCTTCATCGAGTTTGACCTTTATCCGGGTCGCCATTAAGGGCAACTGCTCTGACGGAGGGCCCTTATAAATGAAGCATTGGTGACGGGAATCGCCTTTCATGATCGGTCCTTTCACGTCATCTAGGGGTACTATCGGAATGAACGATAGGTCAATATCGTAAAGCAGAACGGTCCTGAACCCACGGAGCTGAAAGGTTCACGTTGATCGTGGATTGCCGCTGTTAAATATCGCTGGAGAAATTCTCCTTCGGGTCGCTGAAGCTGTAGAACGTTCTGGCCTTTCGAAGAGAGATTTGGATTGCTTTATCGATAACCGCACCGGTGTTGTGAAAGTTTGTGGCTCGGTCGGGATCATCTGTCTTTGCAGTAAGACTCGCATAAATAAACGGCTGTCGCTCCGGCTCAGAAGCGACAGCCTAGGCCTCGGCCACCGCTGCACGGGGGGTCAAATGGTGGCCACCCGCCCATCTATACGGGCCGATTTCAGCAATCTTTCAAAGATCATGAATTTTTGTCGCCAAATCGTGGCTGAAGGGAGGCCAGTCTTGCTTGAGACCACGATCATACTAACAAACCGACCGCCTTCCACGCCCGAAGGTCATCAGGTATGCCGAGGGATGCGGGATCTATACCAGGTGACGGAATGAATGTGTTGCCTGCTGCCAACTCGGCGGCCGCCTGACGCGCAGTTTCGTAGCTCCCAAGATCCTGGCCGTCGAAGTAGGGATGAAACCGACCATCGTGTTCCACAATGGTGAATTCACCAGCCGAAGTGTTGAATACGAAGACGATTTTCATGAATGAAGCAGGTAGTTGCTCCAGCTAGAACTGACAACGCAGCTCCTTCATGGTCACGGGATCGAGATTCTTTGTGGATGATTCCTTCGGAGCCCTTCGGTCAATGCCCTTTCACCTTCGCCGGGAATGCGGACGGACATATGTCCCGTCTTTGCGTGTGTATCCTCGGACGAACACTCTACCTCCAGACGATGGCACATATCCCAAGCCGAGTGTGGATGTTCCGTTTGCCGCACGTTCCGCCATTGCTCTTTGGGGCGCATCAGCAATCCACGCCTCTGCCGCTCGCCGTTGCGAATCCGATGCGGCCGTCAGGGCCGCCTGGCGTCGCGCTTCAGAGTCATACGCTTGTTGCGCTTTCGACGCCTCAAAACCGAATTTGCGCTGTGATGCCTGCGGAAGATCAGCCAATTTTACTCTGCCGCCACTCGCTCCTTTGCGCCAGATGAGGTACGCGCCGTCAGACCGAACAACAACTGCATCGACAATCTCGTTGCCTAGGCTATCGGTTACCGTGACCACCTCGGGCAACGATCGCGCCATTTTCATTTCGCCAGCAGTCCAATCCCCTGTAGAGTTTGTCGGCGCGGCGGGGATGCTAATCGATGCAATCTCCACATCGGAGGCGCGGGCCGAATTCAATTCGCTCTCTGAGTATGCCGAAATCCACCAACCACCATATGAGTCATCCGCGGTTGGCGGAGTCACCTCCATCGTAAGGCCGTTTCGCTGAACAGAGTCGCCCTCAGTTCCAAGTGACCGAACGATGGAGGTATCAGTTTTGTTGGAAAGGACGGAGGCAATGAAATCGAGGCAATTTCGTTTGGCTGATTCGCTCTGAAGAAGGTCGTTGTACACACCGGCTTCGATTCCAGCAGGGGATTCGAGGTCGCCATAGACGTTGATTTCATAGTCACCGCCGCAGCGGAACGACAGATATGGAACGTTGCGAAACACTCCTCGGTCAATCACTGTTGCGGGCACTTGGTAAATCCCGGTTGCCCATTTTTGACGACTTAGAGCTGCGAGCACCTCACGGAACGATGCCGTGCGTCCTGTCGGCTTTCCGGTGGGCTTTGAACCCTGAATCGAATCGATTTGTGTGACCTGGACGGTGAATGTTCCCGTGTCGGACGCTATGAGAACCACGGCGCCGTTCGTTTGAATCAGCGATCCATTGAGGGTGGTGCCATCTTTGAGTTTTATGCTGTCGGCACGAACGCACAGCGATAGGGCGAAGATAACGATACCGGCGATCCTGAGATTCATAGTCGTTTTGTGATGAGCTTCTATCATGACCGCAGACAATCGCGCCTGTTCGGCAATGTCTGAGAACGCCTTTGAAGCAGAATCCGTCGCTCTCAGCTTTTTGGAAACCTCCGGGGACCGCTCTAGCAAATTGTGATTCGAATGACCTTGATCGCGTGATTCACGTTCTGTGGAAGCGCCCCTACGTGGGCCAAGATGTAGTAGGAGTTGAGGACAGAATCGAGAAGTCGTGAAAGGCATATCAGTCAAAATAAAAGCCTTTCACTACCTGCGTGACGCTGCCGGACGGTGAGAACAAAAAGCCGCGCTGGTGATAATGTGTACCGCGAGGCGACCAAGTGTAACTCCAGTAAATATCCGCGTGATCAGGGTTGGGGTGGGTCACTGGATCCCCCATTATCTTTCGCACCTCTTGGTGCGTCATTCCAACCTTCACCCTCGCAAAATTGCTCTCGCGATAATCCTTCGCCCAAGCTGTATCGGTCCCCAAAAGAACGGTATAAAATGAGTCTATTGGCGTGTAGCGCTGAACCCCTAAGTAGTAGGTGAAGGAGAATATCGGCAGCCACAATAAGAGAAGAACACCGCCAATAATAAATTTCGATATTCTATTCATGCTCGTGGCACCTCAGTCGCCGAACGATACGCTCCGGCACTGCCGTCGGAAGCGAGTCCTGCAACGACCTTATTCGACCTTCGTTAAATGGTCAACTGCGAGCCCGCTGACATTAGTACCCGCGGGGCGCCTGCTGTTGCATTTAGCGCTCACTTCAACAAGGCGCACTCTTGGTTTAGTTGCCGCCAGACCTGACGTCGGTGCTCCAAAGATGGTCTCTTAGTTGTCGAGCGAACGGGAAAGGCATCGTAGGTCCGTCCGTCTAGTTCGCGTCCTGTTTCCGATTTTCTGACACCTCCCCATTGTTTGAAGAAAAAGGCAGTGCCGAACTCCTCGCACTGAGCGCGGATGCTTCGTACCCAGCCCGGTAACATTTGACGAGCGCCCGATCCACTCTCTCCGCCCACGATGACCCACTGAATCCCGCTTAGGTTAATCGATCCGAGGTCCTCCAGCAATGGTTCGACGGACAGAAACCGGACGGGGACCGGTGCTCGCTGGAGCGAGGATATTCTCGGAATCCCGTGCTTTCGGTTCTCAACGCTGACTCCCCACCAGATGTGGGGATAGCGAGACGCAAAATCGAGCTTTGTATTGAGAAGTGACCGGAGCCTGTCTGCTCGTTTCGTCAAGACCTGATACGTATGCCAGTCTGCCGCTACCATGACCCTTGCAACTTTGACGATATATTCGTCGGGCACGTCGTGATGAAAAAGGTCGCTCATGGAATTCACAAAGATCATCCGAGGAGACGCCCAATCTATAGGGTCACAAAGCTTTTCGGGAACTAGTCGGAGGTCGAAACCGAACTCAAAAGGATGGCCAGGAATTCCTCTCCACCGTTCTGCGAACGTCTCCGCGTAGCAGTGAGCACATCCGGGGCTAATCTTGGTGCAACCCCGCACCGGATTCCAAGTTGCGTCCGTCCATTCGATCTTCGATTTCTCGCTCATTTCAAGACAAACTGTGACATCGCCCCTGGGACATCCGCTGTCCTTGGGCGTCCAGACCTAGGTGCGTTTCCAGGGTAGTTGTAGCTGGAATTGAGTGCATGGACTGATGATATCGATCCCAGAAATCTTCTGCGAGCGTTTAAGTCCTCCAGAGGGCCCAGTGATCGTGATTTCGCCCTCCGCCGCGAGCGTGGAGAGTACGTCAGACATCAGCGATTCGTCTGCCATGGTTTGATTGCAGTAAAGTTTGGCAAAATCCCTGAAGGTGGTCCCTTCATGATGGCTGTCTCGGACTACCCGAGCAAAATCAGATGTCAGAGATTTACGAACGTTGCTACGGGTTACGTCATTGAACGTCATTCCGGCGAAGTATTCTGTCGAATTCATATCTGGCTTGTAGGCGAGCATGTTCAGGCCGGTGTTTCCGAAATGACGCACATTGTTCGCATGGCGCCAAAAAATATCCACCATAGCCGATCTTGCTCTCTCATGTGGGGCCAAATGCAACAGCCAATAGCCTCGATGACTGTCGGTTGGCTCAATATAAAAAGGCGAAAAGAAGGGCATCTGAGCCGCCCGGCGGAACGCTGGACCGATCAGGGACTCAATCGCGAACTTCCAGTGGATGCCTTGCGTGTCTTTCGCCCGAATTACTTCCTCCGCTGAGAGGTAATTCCCAAGGCCTAGATTTTGTAAACGTTTGCGGAAAAGCGCGGTATCGCTGACGAAATCCAGAAGCCATTCTATGGCAAAGTTGATAATGTACTCAGCGTGCCTCACTTCTCCCGAAATGCGGCGAATCAGCTGGGGCGTGACTTGGGAATATCCGCATTGATCAAGAAAGAAAATTGCGCGGCCGCCCTCCCTTGGATGCCTTTTCTTGAGTCGGGCAAGGATGTCGTCACATCTCGTTGCGAACGCTCCCGTGTGAAGAAAAATTGACTTCCCGATCTTGTGGCCAAAACCCAAGTTCTCCAAAGCATTCGCCAAGCAAATAATGTGCTCCTTCGCTTCATCAACGAAATGCCATTCGCAATCGATGTTTATTGATTTCGTTCTTCCGTCACAATTAAGTCGCGCTTCCGCCGCTGAGACGGCCCGGAGAAGGGAAAACGGGGAACCCTCTCGATTGTTAGCATAAATGCCGCCGCCACAGAAACCATCGATCAAGGTCACCCGGAACCTGTCGAGCCCGAAGGAGTTGCTGCAAAGGATTGCGATATAGTCCTCGACGTAGTCCTGCAGCACGCGGAGCTTGGCTTCGCTGTGTGGCTCCAGAAGCGGTAACAACCCGTCGTTCGATTCTCTCCAATTAAAAGCGGATGGATCGTCATTCATGGCTTGGTTATTTGGATGATGTTATCTCGGAGTCGCGACGGGTTGCGGGCGACCAGGCCTTTGCTGTTCGTCGGTGTCGTAATACATATATCATGGCCCATGGGCTTTCGGTGAACGGAGGTGAAGTCTCGTGGGCTGCCATGTTGCGGCGAGAGGAGAGAGTTCTGCGTCGGTTCCCGGGTGGGCCCGAAGAACCGTGCTGCTCTTCAGTTCTTCGAAAGTTCATCTGTTGCCCGAATATATCGGGAATCCTCTAGCAAAATCGCAGCTAAATCTGTCCACGTTTGCCCCACACCGTTCGGACATTGCCGCTTAACCTGATTGTATGCACCGTGAAGCGAATAGCCCATGCGGATAGAGATAAACGCTGCGCAGAGCCTAATCGCGAGTTCTTCGTTTGAATTGGGTTTTGTTTTCATAGGGATTAGAGTTCGGCTGGCGCGCGCTTTTCTAGCGTGACCCCGACAGATAGGAACGCTATCAGTCGGGCAGACCTCGCTCACTTCGATGTTCAATGTACCCGAGGACCGCCATCAACAACACACCGAGCAATACGACAGCCCCGAAGAGCGGTGCTGGTTTTCCAAGAGGATTCCCAAACAGGATCGAGCCAGCCGTTAAAATGTAAGCGACTGAAAAGACTAAGACTCCAATGGCAGAAAATTCATTACGACCGCCCTCTTGGTCTTTTTTAGCCAACCAGAGGATCGGACTCAACGCAACTCCGTACGACCAAAGAAGCAGCGGGAGTAAAGTTGACCCCGAGGAGATGCGCACAGCGCAAAGCATAACCGCCATGCACCACACGGAGAATAGTGCAAATGTGTAGGCGAAGCCAACGAAACCGAAGATCAACACGCCTACTTGATTTCCGGATCGTTCGCATTGCTCGGCCGGCCTCATCGCAAAAATCACGGAGGGGATGAGAGCCATTCCAAGCGCCGGCCCTGAGAAAAGAAAGGTAACTGATCCTAAAGCCACCGGCTTCCACTCCCCCAACACAAGCAACCAGATTGCAGAAATCAGGCCCCCGAGCATGTTCAGTATCATCAGGGGTAGCACCAAAATTGCGACAAGACTCCCAACGAACCCGGCGGCAATGGTGACTAACCGTTTCATATGGTGCAAGATGGTTCCAGCATGTTGCCCGAGACGGCGCCCTGGAAGGCAAGAACACCGGCCACTCGGGCCGCTCGCTCGAAGTCCTCCGTCGCGAACGGTGTCGGAATGAATACCACGCCGGTTCCCTCGAAGGCGTCCGAAAGGTTCTTCAATTGTGTAGTGATGAACGGCGTGTCTGGATATTGAGACTTCAGGTGGGATATGTAATCGGCGACCGTAGGTGTTCGAACGAACGAATGCTCAATAGGCTGCCTCGTAAGGAGCTCATCGATGTTGCCCCACCCAATGTCCCATTGCACATTACCAAGGTAGAAGAAGACCAAATCGAACAATTGCTCGTGGATGAACCGTGCCATCTCGCTGGCTTTCTTGAATCGAGTTGTGCGAACCAGCGCCGCCTTACCCAACTTGAACTGAATGAGCAGTTCAACCGAGTCTCCAATGGGGCCGTCGTTTCCGAGCAGCAGATGGAATTCAGGTTTTTCGACCTGCCCAGGCGGAGTTTTGGCGCCGCGAGCATTAGACGCCCACTTTCCATGGACGGGAGAGAAATCAAAGTAGAGTATGATTTCGCGCCCGTCAGAAAGTGTCAGCGCTTGAGATTGAATGGCCGGATGAAAATACAGCCGTTTGCCGGGTATCCAATCGGTTCCCCTGCAACCGAACCGTCTCTGGAGGTAGAGTTCCTTCACAGTCTCCGCCACCAACCCGGGCCGCACTTGTGAGACTTGGCAGCGGTTCGACATCTCTATGTACCGCCTCACCTCCTCGCCAAGGAACTTAGCCGCGCTCCGTTGGAAGGCGTCCAAATTCATGGGATGAATGCGGATGGCAGCCATCAGCGTCTCACCGGTACCTCCTGATATGTGGTCGCGCCCGATTGGGAAAATTGCAAGCTCGTGTGGATCAGCTTCTGACTTGGCCGGTTTAAATGAAACAGTTCTATGTCGAACTACCGATCCCAAAAACACTATCCCAACGGAGACGTCGATGAGGGCCCATGCAGCGCGGTCGAGATGCACCGGTGCCACTGGATTAAAAAGCACGGCAATTACGGAAAAAGCCCAGGTCCAACCCCGCGAGCCAGCCTTCCAGCGCTCGAAAGCGCAATATCCGGCGAGGCAAGCAACCACCCATCGCAATAAGGTGTAGTAACTGTACGGATTCTCGCCTAATGCGCCAAAAAGAAGAGCGGCAGTTGCGCCTTTTGCCGCGACCAATCTCCATGAGTCGATGGCCATAATCGTGGAAAACACCGCCCAGAGCCCGTTTTACTTCGCTTGAAGATCTTTGTAAAGGAGAAGCTATTCACGGCGGCGTCTTGGATCCCTTTTACCAGCAGTGTACAGAAGAGACGAATGTCATGTATACCCCGTTGCTGGCCGTTGGCGCTTAAACTTATTCCACGAGGTCTGTCAGCATCTTGCCCAAAAGACATGTCCGTGCATTCGCGAGGCTGTTTCGGAAAGCCGCGCACTCGGCTTTATACGTCGCCTCAGAGCGTCTGCGGTTCGCGACCAAATCCGCCTGTCGCCCTAAGTGAAAACCGCTCTGAGGGCCGTTCCTGGCGCAATGCTGGGGATCGTAGCGGGGTGGGTGGAATGTGTTTCAAACCGCGCCTACAGCCTTCCTTACTCCTGCCCTCTTGTGCTACCCTGTCTTTAGTGAAAAAACGCCGTAAACCGCTTCCTAGGGTGCCCTACAGGCGGGCGCTTGAGGGCACTGGGGAGAACCTGACCTGTAATGTCTCTGGCCTCGCCGCTCAACGTCTCTCCCGGCTTTGGAAACCGAGCGCGCAAGAGTTGGCTGAGATGCTCGTTAAGATCAAAACCGCCCGGAATCTCTCGACCAGAGGCCTCGGCAGCCTCCTTGGCGTTTCTGGAGACACCGCGCGAAAGTGGTGCAAGCTTCAAAGAACACCGTCGGGATGCGCAGTCCGGATGATTTGGCTCGCCTACTCCTCCCTTTTCCAACCGCAGGTCCTCACCTCGCCTGACGCCTGGCTCCGATACGAACGCCCCGGGATGAAGCCGAATGTCGCTGCATTGCTTCCACGCCGCCTGCGAAAGCGTTTTACGGCTTCTCGGGCAAACAAAGCATCTGTCGAATCCGGTTCGCCTGAAGGTGCGTGATTTCACCCGCTTGCAGCATGCCGAGGACTGCGGTTTCATAGGTGGCCTTCGGATAAAGACCAAGGTCCACAAAGGGAATAGGCACTTGAGGGGCGACATCTTCGTCGCTGTCAGGGATCGGCACGATGACAGTTCTGAGTGTTTTCATATTCGTTCACTGATGTTCAGGGTTTCCACAATAGGGCAGGGGGAATCTTTGAGCTTGGTCAACGCCGGGAATCCCCACCTCCTCATCTTCTTCTCGATTGGCTAATGTCACCTTGCAGGCGTGGATCAACGGCTCAAGGTAATTGGTGGGCACAAAGGGTAGGACCTTTTCGATGAATTCTCGGATGACAGGCTCTAGATCATCCGGGTCGTTGGAGAGCACCGCGGTAATATCCGCTGCGGGCAAGTGGACCGTCAGGGGGCCGTGCTGGTCGAAGAACTCAATCAGCGGCAGTGTTGGTTTTGGTTTCATTGGAAATATCGTGGTAGGTAACCAGAAAACGCCATTCAGAGTTTCGAACCGCCTGAACCCCAAGAACGCGGAATTCGCCGCTTCGGCTGCGCCGAATGACATCGAAGTATTCAGTGGAGCCTCTTGCATCGATCAGCGGAGGCCTTTCGCCCTGTACATTTTGAAAGGTCATTTAGGCGGCATCCTTCCATTGGATCCTGCTCTCTGAGGGAAGAAGCCATAGATATGTTCCGCCTTTTCCCGGAACGCCGCGTTGGCGCCGGATCCCCTTTTGTACGAGCTTAAGAATTTGGCAACCTTCCAATCCCACCATCAGCCGTTGCGCTTGCTGTGAGTGGACTGAAATGCGATCTCCTAGATGTCCAAACGCCATGAAGAACGTCATGGGCTGGCGGTCTTCTCCGGGTTCTACGGGTCTGAGAGCCAGATCACGGCAAATACGAAACGCAGCTTGCTCCGGCGGTTTCAAAGCCGCGTAAATGGCTCTTTCTGTCTCGCCTAGTTTCCCTGGGTACGCCTGAATCACGGAATTGAGCATGGACCGAGTCTCATTCATGTGTTGATCCTTTGAATCATTGAAAAGTGCGCGATTGCAGTCATAGAAATGCTCGACGAGGCGCACAACGAGGGTTTCCGCCACCACATTGAAGAGGAATGGCACTGCCTGCGTAATAAAATGGTTCCGTTTGCTGATTGCCGCCTGAAACCATGGTTCTACAAGGCTTTTATAGAGTGCGACTATGGCCCCGTGATCCCTCTGTAGGGAGTTCTCAGCTTCGTTTCGGGCAATTACATTCTGCAACACATTCTCTGCTCTGATCTGTGATGTAGTAATGTAGTCATGTAGTGATGTAGCATGTAGTAATGCAGACGAATAAGGGGAGCAAGAGGAGACCTCGATTTCACATGCGCTTGGATTCACGACCGCCTGCGGGTCATCAGTAACGAAGCAAAGCCTGCTTACGTCTTTGCATTGGACGTCAACTTTAGCAGCGGCTTCAGGGCCAGCGAGTTCGCCGATGTGGTTGCGAACGGCTTCGAAACTTGCGGCATGACCATCTGCTGATGCCGGAACACGAAAAATTGCCTTGAGCCCCGCTCCGGATGGTGAGGTTGCTACCAACCACAGGTGTTGGCTACGCTTGAGGGACTCTTTGACCGCATGTGGCTGCGCCAATTCATCCAAATCCGCGCACAGGAGCCCAGAGTGCAGCTCGATTCCCGAATTTGACCGCGTGTGGAATTTTCCGCTCCAAGTGACGGCAGGCAGCTGCTTCTTCATCGGTTTAATTGCGTTTTTCTTATCATCGCTGGTTCCGGGCGTGCGCTGATACGTTGCTCGGATGCGTTCAACCTGGGATTTCCACCGGCCTTGTAAAATTGAGGCAGCGACGTCGGCGGCTTCAAGGTGCTTGTCAGGGCTCGGTTGGTTTACGCTTCGGAATTGACTGATGAGCATGGTGCTGTTGTGTTTCTGCTTGCACCGGGAGGCTCGTTCGGGTAAGGTGAATAGGTCTAAGTATTTCACACCCCGCTAGCCCTCGCGCAAGCGGGGTTTTTAGTTTGACCGTTCTAATTCTCGATTTGATTCGTTCTTCTGCATAATACGTTTGGTTTACTGCGTAGCGGGAGGGTGTTAGGGAAGAGCAGGAGGCTCAAGCTGCCCACACACGGCCACGCCGCAACCCGGCTTTTTGTGTGAATGCTTTGAGGTCCCGACCAATGTCGCTGTGAAGCGATCCGATTCCACCATAGAGGAATTCCCGGTCTGTGGGAAGTCATTTCTGGTGAGACTCAGAAACTCAATGCACGCAGCTTCGGCCTCTGTGTGCTTGGACCTCTGAGTGCTGCCAAGCGGCGTTCCGCTGCTTCAAGGGCAGTCCGCCCACTGGAATCCAAAGCGCGAAGAACACGCTTCCTGTCCGTTCCAATAAGGCGCTTACCGAAAACCCGGTTGCTTGGAGCGCGAGCCGCCAGTTGTCGCCTGACTTCGCGCAATGCATCTGTTCGCGATGCTCCTGCGCTCACCTTGGCGGCGACAGCCTTGCCGAGTTCGCGCTGTGCTTCGCTCAGATTTCCAGCAGTTGCCAAAGTCATCGTGCTTCGCAGGTGGCGTGTGCCTGCTTTTGGTTTGGCGCCCGTTCCGGAGAACACCCTAGGTTCAACGCCTTGCGGTGCGGCAGCTCGCAGCGAACGCAACAGATTAGCCTCCTGGTTCATTTCCCGAAAACCCGGCAGGCGATTTCCGATGGCGTTGTAAATGCCTCCATATCGGCTCGTCATGTTGAACGCGGCCTTTGCAAAATCCCCCGTCTTGGCGGCGTTGCCCGCCTCCCGCCAAATGTTCTGAACCAGGTCAATGTGCGGGACGATCGCCGCGATATCTGTTGCAGACCGGGGCGAATTGGAGAATAGCCGGTCGGCGAAAAAGTTCGCGAATGGCATTATGTTTGCCATGGATGCGCCGAGGTACTCCCCTACGCGTCTCTCGTCAGGCTCCTGATTCGCGAGATTTGAAAGCGACGGAAGTCCGGTTGCTTTGTCCATGATCGCCTTATTGAGAAGCAGGCCGAATTCGTGCGACGCAATTCCTCCAGCAGCCAATAAAAGCAGGGCAATGAGCATGGCCGCGATTTCACGCTCACGACCCGATGAAAGGGTGCGCCAGTCCCGCGGGAACAGCTTCATCATCTGATCGGCTGCATTCGCAGCGTATTTTTTGAAGAATCCTAAAACGCTCCACTCGGCGCTAAGTGCAAACGTGGTGGGCGAATTCGTGCGTGCGAGTTTATTGGATCGCTGAGCAAACGAACGAACAACGGCCTCAAGCCTCACCTTTCCCTCCGGTGTAGAGTCATCGATTAACGGAACATCAGCCCGCTCATTCTCCGGCGAGACCGACACTCGCTTGGCATAGGAAAAAAGAATCGATTCCAAAGAACCTGCGGGGGCGAAGTATTCGCGAAGCCAACGCATTTGCTTCGGCGTGACATCGATTTCCTCAGCCGTGATCATTTGGAGAGGATTCGTGGCGTCCAGCTTATCAGCTCCACCTCTTGCCGCGGCAATTCGTTTACCGAAGGACGCAACCCAGCGCATGTAATCAATGGCGTAAGCGAGATTGAGCATGTTCGCGCCCAAGTCGGCGGCACGTGGAGACCAGGAGGAGCCGAGCCAACTCGTGATCCAGCCATTGAAAAACCGTAGCGGTCGCACAAGTGCGTGGTAACCGATATCGGTCGGCGCATTCTCACTGGCGAAGACTTGGCCGCCAAACCCTAAAGGAGCGGCTAGCTCAGCTTGGAATCTGTTTCCCGCGTCAAAACCATTATTGATTCCCATCTCGCGCAGCCGCTTGCCCAACGCAGCCTGCTCCTCCGCGAGTTTGGTAACGAATTCTGCACCTGCTCGGATTAATGGCAGGTTGCCAGTGAAACGCTTCAAGGCCGGAACTGATTGAAATGCCCGAGCGACATTTCCAACGACAGCCTTTGACATTAATACAGGCCAGTGCGCAGCCGTGAACAATGCGCGAACAGCGCCGCGGGTATGCGCGTCGAGCACGACCTGCGCGACGAAGCTGCCGCTAAATAAGTTCCCGAATGTCGTTTTGGGCGGCGAGAGCAGGAATGCCGAAAGCGGCTGGCCGATTTCCGCCAGAACTTGGCGGGCGGTGGACCTCAAGTCTTCCGCTCCGCGATCCGCAGCTCGCTCGGCCTTCCGAATTTCTGTCTCGAAAACCTCGATGCGAGAGTCGATCTCGGACATATCGTATCGAATGTTTCCGAGCTTTCGCATCGTTGACTGCCGCTTCAGTGCTTCCTGTTGGTTTTCGGGCGACCGTCCAGCTTGGTCCAATTCTGCTTGCAGTTCGCGGCGAAGTGCCTTCAACGCGTCGCGGGCGCTCATCATGGAATCGATGGACCGCACTGAGGCAGCGTTTGTCAGGTTCGCCCGAAGGGATTTGCGCTCCGTAGTATCGATACGGCTGAACTTGAAAAATGAAGACGGCGCGATCAGGTTGCCGCGGGCTTTGACGAAAGAGCCATCCACCTCAAGGCTTACAACCAGGAACTTTCGAATCGACTCAAGATTGGACTCGGCCAATTGCCCTACCACATGCTTCGAGAATCGGTTCATGAACGCCGCGATCTCTAGTTTCAGAACACGTAAAAGGTCCGCCTTTAGACGATCAAAATCGGTGTTGGTGGCGCCGTACAATGACTGAGCCAATTCGTCGAGCGACTGTATGACAACCTCGCCCCGCCGAACATGCTCCGCAGTTTCCAACAAACGGGGCTGAAGGTCCGCTGCGAAGTGGAAAGAGGGATCTGGCTCAAAGCATGCCGAGAGCACGATTCGTTTGAACAGCACCGGGTCGATGAAGAATTGATTAAGCAACGACTCTCGCTGCTCGTTCGTCGCAGCCGACCACTGATGCGCAAGGTCAATTGACCATCGCATCAATCCCCGTGGAACCGTTTTCGGCCCTGTGGGTACGGCCTTTCGAGCAATCTTCTTTCCCTGAATCGTCTCGTGGATAAGGATCGGCTCCGCACCTGCCTGGGGAGACTCGCCGATGTCGCGAAGGCTTTCATCATGTCTGAATTGCGCATCCATCACCGCAATATCTTCCGCCAAAACCCGTTCCCCGCTGTTAGGGATGATGTCGCCGACGCGGTATTGAGCGCCTGCGAAGTCTTGGTGCGAGGCAAGGACTGGGTTCGCTATGTTTTCGCGGTAGAACGATACATCTGATGGCTTTGTGGATAGCCCGTGCGCCTTCAATGCGGAAATGACAAGCGTGGTGAAGCGAAAGTCTCCGGCTTCTGGATCAAGTGACAGCTTCGTGACTTTGTCGGAGATTGCGTCGAGTGCCAGAGCATCGATTTGCGCTTTTCTTACGGGCCTTCCGCCCACGGATTCGAGCAATTGCTGCCGTGTGCGGAGCCAACCCAGAGCGTTTTTAGGGTCAAAGTTTTCGAATGATGTGTGTTTCGGCCCTAGCGCCGGGTCCATCCAGTGGGCGGCTATGAATTCGGCTGCGTATTCGAACGAGGCCCTATCCCCCGGCGGAGTCTCCGGATTCTGAATCGCGGAATGGAACTCCTGAAGCAGCGATGCTGCCTGCTGGAAGTTCTCCGCTTCCGTTTTCTGAGTGGGAGTGAGAAAGATCCTGTATTCGGTGCCCGTCACCGGGCCAACAACGCGGTAGAAGTGTCCCCCAGCGTCGTCAATCAGGAGTTGGTGAACGCCGGTTTCCGCCAGCGCGGACGCAAGTGCTCGTCGGTAGTGCTCTGAGTTGATCAGGGCTTCAGTCATCTGTATTGCTTTCACGGCACCAAGCAATCGCTGGTGTGCATTGTCGAGCTTGGAATCAATTTCCTGCGCAATGTCGCTGGCGCGTTTGGCCTCCGTCGTGAGCTTGTGATAGCGAACTGACCATTCGCGTACAGAGACCTTGCCGTTCTTCCCGAACCAGTCCTGAAATTTTCTCATTTGCGATTCGGCGGCGGCTTGGTCGGCGTGGATGCTTCGCAGCGATTCCACGGCGCGGGGAAGGTTTCGAAACCGATGCAACAATGGTGCGAGGCCGTCAATACCGAGCCCAGTCATAGGATCGCCCAGGAGAACCGCTAAATATCCCTGTTGCGCCGTTGGAAGTTCGATTCGCTCCGAGGTTCTGGCCTGATCGACGATCTCTTTGGCTGTTTTACCTTCAATGACAATGCTGTGGTCATTGGAGATTTGTTCAATGACGTTCCTCGTCACACCGGGTGGCACCAAGTGGCCATCGAGTTTGAGAGCGCCACTGTTTAGTATTTTGGCTGCAACCTCTCCAAGCGACGTCCCGCTCTTGGATAGATTGCGGATATAGCCGGTGAACTGCTTTGATCCAAACTCGGCAACAGCTGACAAGAGTTTAGAAGCCGCTTCGGCAGCAGTCATGGTCGGAAGTTCCTTGGCGATTTTGGAAACCTCGCCCTGCCGTTTTTCTACCTCTGCCCACATTGCTGCAAGGCGCTCCCCGATCTGACCGTCCTGGTAAATGAGCTGCATGGCCGCGGTCCGGCGGAGAGTTTGATCGGTGATCGTGCCCTGATGTATCGGCGCTTGAGAGACGTTCAACAAATGCGCGATGGGGCGCATCCAACGCTGTTGCACCGCCGTTGAGAGGTTTTCTGGAACAACGGCCATCAGTTGGCGCACCGGGGTAGCCGTTTCCGGAGCAAAAGCCCCGGCTTGAGCGGCTGCGAGATGGTCAATAGCTTTCGTTTGATCCTCACTTAAGCCTGGCCGCGATTTCCTTTGAGCAACAGAGTCGGAAGTCGGAAAATGTTTTAGCGCAAACCGCTCGCCCGAAGATGCGGTGGGAAGGTTCCTAAGGGCTGTCTTGGTGATCCAAAGCGCTGCTGATGATTCGCTTAGCGACATGCCAAAAAGACGGTTCAGGAACAGGCGAATGTGATTC
This sequence comes from Verrucomicrobiia bacterium, assembly GCA_035629175.1. Taxonomy (NCBI): domain Bacteria; kingdom Pseudomonadati; phylum Verrucomicrobiota; class Verrucomicrobiia; species Verrucomicrobiia bacterium. Next base: position 70,058 of record DASPIL010000067.1, read on the forward strand.
AGCGCCCGACGAAAAAAGCCAGACTCGGAGTGCCTTTGATAGAGGTCTCGGACGAGCTCATTCGCAGCCTCCTCTGGGGCGATGTTTGGATTGTAACCTTCGTTGAGTTGCCGCTGCGTCCTCGCGTCAGACACTAGCGATTCAATCGTGGATCGAGCTTCCCGAATTTCCGACATGTCCCAAACGCCGTGAATCAATTCTTCGTGCAATGTGTCCGCAAGCTGCAAAGCAGAACTATGACGAGCGAGGTTCAACTGAATTGAAGGCAAGGAGCCAGCCACCATTGCGACGCGTCCTGCTGGAGCGGCGGGGTCGTTGATGAACGAGATATTTGGCGGCACGCTCCCAAGCACACCGGCAACTGCCTTATGTGCATCGGGAAGAGGCATCGAGGTTGCCAGAGGTTCACCAATCGAGAAGCGGGTTGGATTGGATGGCGGCATCGGTGGACGCACACCGCGAGATTCGGTGCGGTGAAATCTCGATACCCGCACTTCTGGCTGTTCACTGGACGGTAATCGAATGGATCGAAGCTTTAGCTGCCGCGGCTCTGGAAAGGGTTCATCCAAGTCGGTCCACGCTGCATCCCTCCACACCCGCGCCTGTTCGCGGCTGAGATTTGCCTGCGGAAAGAGCTGTTGAATCTGCGCGATGGTCTTCGCGCCAGCTCTGCGGATTTCTTCCACGCCAGATACGCGCTCGGCGTCTCCGCTTATCGGAACGCTTGGTCTGCCAGCTCGGCGCCTTTCGCGGTTCAACTGCATTTCGCGCAACCGCTCAACCCGCTGATTCTGTTCAGCTATTAAGGCGTCGATTGGCGTCGTCTCGCCTGTGGTGCCTGGTTCTTCGGCGATCTGCTGGTTGTTAATCGAGTCGTAGTAGGCACGCGCCTTTTGATTGGCAAAGAACTGGTCTATCGGCGTGACTCCCTCAGATTCAACCGGAGCCTCAATCGTTTCGCGGTTGACGCTGTCTACGAACTCGACGGAATCGCGAGGCTGTTGGCCGAACTGAATGGGGGCATCCGGGTCGATAAACGGTTGCCGCGTGGTGTAGTCAAAGAGCTGGCCGACGGCCCGCAGGTTGCGCTTCCTTGCCTTTGCGGGCGTGTCTTGCGTGAGCTTGCCCACGCCAAAGGCTGCTCCGCCAACAACTGGGCCCAGCACGGCTCCCGCGGCCATAGCCGTAGGCACACCTTCGAGAGTCTCGCGATCTGGGGCAAAGGTTTGTTGTGCGACCAAATTATTCAGAGTGGTTTCCACCCCCTCCTGCGCGCTTTCCCTTGCCGCTGCCCCACCAAGCACCTTCAACCACTCGCGACCAGCGGTCTTGGGATCAACTCCCGCGGCACGAACGCGGCGAACATAGCTCAACAACCTGGCGGGAACGCCTAACGCGAACTCGCTGACGCCACCGATCGCCATGTTCGCCAAGAACACTTTGTCTGCGTCTTCCACGTCACCCACTGCAATGGCCTCCTCTGCGCCAGAATCGCCCGCAGACAGGCCGTATTGAGCGGCGGCTAGTGCAGGGTTAGCCATGCCTGCCGCGATTGTGGGGAGCATTGCGCCAGCAGCAGAAGGGATTACGTCAGACCAGAACTCGCCAGCGAACTGGGGATTTGGAACATGGGCGTCTTTGGCGCCTTGAGAGATGGCTTCGCCAGCCTTGTAGAGCGGGGATTGTTCTAGGAATTCCTGGGCTTGCTCGGGCGTTCGGGATGCCTGCTCCCGACTGGCCTCTCGCAATCGCTTCCGCTCCTCTGGTGGCATGAACCGCATCTCTCCAACATCAGAGACGGGCGGCGTCATGGCCGCAAGTCGCGCAGCGCCCTTGATGGTTCCGCCAACTCCAGTGCCATACCCACGCATGGCGCTTTGGCCAGCACTCGCGAGGCGACCCTGCTCCGCGGCCTGCGGATTCTCCGAAATGCGAAAGGCTTCTTCTACTACATCGAGCGGCGGTTGCTGGTCTCCTTCAAAGCGTAGCTTCCGGCCATCAGGCGAGGTGACTATCCAGCCGCGAATAGGCGAAGTAGACCTAGGACCCAGGCGTTCTGGCAATGCTGTGGATGAGTTGGGCATATGGAATTGCTACGATTGAGTGGGGTTGATTGCGGCAGTGGACAGCAAAACAAATCTGATCTGAGATTGTCATCGAAACGCTCCATCTTTGTGCCACTTTGACTATTGTGCCGCTAGAGTGTCGATTTCGTCCTGCGTGAGCACGCGATTGTAAATGCGAATATCGTCAACCGATCCTCGGAAATACCTCAGGTCATTCGTATTAACATGCCCAATTCGAAACGGGATGCTCATCGAGGTTTTTAGATTTCCCGTCAGCACGCCTTTGACCGTTTGTTGCCCGCCGTCGACGTAGAGCAGCAAATTCGTTCCATTATAAGCCGCCGCGACGTGGTGCCATGCGTTATCGCTGATGGCTGCATTGCTCTCGGCTGGGCTAATGTTGGTGTTCGCGGTGTTCCAGCAGTAGAAGGCAAGCTTTGAGTTTGACGCTGTATGCTGAAGGAGAAAAACGCGGCTCCCTGTGGTTATTGAATCCCTGCTCGCCACAGCGTCCGAGAAGCCATCAGAGACAGCCCCGGGTGTTTTGATCCAAAGAGCCAGCGTGATAGCTGCCCCAGATAAATCGAACGCATCGGCCCTCGGAATGTTCACGTATTGGTTTGTGCCGCTCAGTTGAATGGCGGACGCACCGACTCTTCCCGCCGTCCAGGTCGGTGAGCCGAGAAGGGTTCCGGTATTAGTCGTTCCGGTTGAGTCGATAACTGATGTCCCCGATCCATCGTCAAGCTTCCACCAGCCCACAAGGCCATTAGTAACAAATGGGTCCGGCGTCGGCGCCTGCATCTGCATTTGGCGCTTTTTGGCTTGGACCCCTTGAAGCCAAAGCATTTGAGCGAGCGCATAAAACGGCACGAGAACGCACACGATCAAAACCAACACGTATTTGAATTTCATGCTTCTGATCTTCACAATAACCGGTTTATGATTGCCTCGAAAAAGGTGTTTTTATGATCCATGCGTCGGCTCGACGGAGCTCAAAATCAGGTTCCGGACACTCTCCATGTGGAACAGGCGAACCCCCGATTTTTGACCGCGAACACGCAAGAGAATGCCCTTTACTCGCCCGTCTTGCAGGAGGTTGTAAAGTGTCCCTCGCTTAATGCCGAAGTACCGCTGCACATCAGCGGCGCGGCCAAACTCGGGTAATACGTTGGAGAAATCCCCGGGTCGCGGGGTGGTTACGGTCAGGTCTTGGTTCATAATGTTGAACCATTATGTCAGATATGAAGATCTTGGGAAGACCCTGCCCGTCGAGTTATGTTAACAATTTAGCGTAAAACTCCGATGAGCATTGAGAAAAGCGGCCTAGACGATTGTTCCAGTTTTTTTGTTTGCGACACTCTTGTGCCGCTGTGAGCCTATTTTGATTCGACTTTGGTTACGTCCGGCAAGTTTTGAATCGCTGCAACAGTGTCTGCCGCGGATAGGTGGGTATAGCGATTGCTCACCGCGGCAGAGTCATGGCCTACGATCAACTGCGCCAAAGCGTTGCTGGCGCCTGATGCCTTTAGCATCGTCACAAGGCTATGGCGAAGGCTGTGGAAGGTAATTTCGTTCACCTGACGCTTCGCTTTTCGGCCTTTGCCGGAGGACGCGTGGTGCTTGGGTCGCGGCAACATCAGGCCAGCCGGGATGAGAATCTCCTCCGCGAAAGCTTTGCTTAATTTAGCTGTGTTCTCTTCCGCCATTTCAGCGAACCGCGGGAATACGTACGTGCGAGAATCGTCTGATGAGGGCAGGCGGCTTAGGTAATCGGCTAAGGGTTCTGCCAAATGCATCGAGAGGCGTTTACCAGTCTTCTTCGTGACAAACCAAATTGACTTTTCGGATAAATCAACCTGTTGCCAGGTGAGCCGGGCGCAATCGCCGAGCCGCTGCCCGGTATAAAGACCTGTCAGAACAAGGCCCCGCCAAAGTGAGTCTTCACAGGTCAACAGAACCTTGCGAATCTCCGGAAGGGTCATTTCCCGCCGGTTGGTGCCCGCTTCTTTCAGTGGTTTGATCGGAGCTGCGGGATTTCTGCTGATGTATCCATGTTGGACCGCGCCGTTTAAGCAGGCGCGAACGATTCGAAGGTTGGTATTCGCAGTGCCAACAGAGACCGATTCAGCACACGCGTCACGAAACCGCAAGATCGCGTCTGAGTTGAGGCTTTCGATGTTTTTTTCGGCTGCGGTTCCGATGTGATCCAGGAAGGCCTGAATGCCGTAACAGTACCGCGTGTGGCTCCCCGCTTCTGTCTCAAGCTCCTTTGTGGCCAGCCATCGTTTGCACCAGCCATTGATGGTCTCTTGGGGCAGCGTTTTGCCGGAAACCAACATAATTGAAGCGACACCGTCGGCGATAATTTCCCGAGCTCGATCGGAGTTGAGCTGATCCCCGTGGAGGGCTGCCTTTGCCCACGCACGACAAATCTGCTCGGCTTCCTTTTTGTTTTCCGTTCTAGTGGATTTGAAGTGTCTCACGCCGTCCGGGGTGATGAAGGCGCAAAACCAATTCGGCTTCCCGGGTTGTTTGTGAACGCTTGCCATACGAACCTCAGTTTTCTCTCCGCAACGCGATCCTCTCGTCGAAAGAGTTCTCGCATACCATGGCATAACGTAGGGGAGAGTCAAACCTGTTTATAAGGTCCTTGTTTATGCGTGTTTGGTCCGAATCTCAATGCGGAAGTGACGTACAGGTTCAAGTCCTGTCGCGGGCACCAACAACGACAGGCCTTTGCAAAATTCAGAGGCGATTCCCCTAACACAAAACCTGACGCGGGAGCTCCTGCAGGCGCTTGCCGAGGCCGGCCGAATTGCATCGATGATGCTCGGAACTTCGGCCCCACCGATTCAAACCCGTTCGGATTTTTCCCTGACCGTTGCCGAGGCCGTAAACGAATTTCTTCGCGCGAAGGCGCGGGCCGGCCGCTCCGATCGTTACCTGCGAACGCTTCGCGTGACTCTCAAAAGTTTCGCAAAAGGCCGATTCTCAAAACCGCTTAGCGAAGTCACCGTCAGCGACGTCGAGGCCTGGCTTGAATCACAGAACTGGTCTGCTCGGACACAGAAGGGATACCTGTCAGACGTTCGCACGCTCTTCAATTTTGCGATCAAGCGAGGCTTGGTGAATCAGAATCCGGCTGCCGCGGTGGAATTGCCCGACTGGGAGGAAGCGCCGAAGTCGTTGCATTTGCCTGGCCAGGTCAAAACGGTTTTGGAATTTTCCAGGTCGTACGATCCAAACATCTGCAGGTCGCTTGCAGTCCGCTACTTCTCAGGCCTGCGATCGGCCGAGATCGAGCGCATCGAGGAGGAAGACATCAAGGCGGAGTTCATCGAGGTTACGGCCGCGAAAAGCAAAACGCGGCGCCGTAGATTAGTTCCGATCCAGCCGAATCTGAAAGCGTGGCTGCAGCTCGGGGGCGAATTGCCGTTGCACGACGTGAACAATCGCATGCGATGGTTCACTGCGGCGTTGAAGAAAAGGCATGGCATCGACTGGCCGCACAACGTTACCCGCCATTCCTGGTGCAGCTATCACCTGGCGCATTTCCGGAACGCGGCCGAAACCGCTCTGCAGGCCGGCCACACGGAACAAATGCTCTTCCAGCATTACCGCGAGTTGGTGACGCCTGACCAGGCGAAGGAGTTCTGGGCGATCGCGCCAGGCTAACCGAAGAGAGTCTTGAGGCCGACGCGAACGCGATCGCGTTTGAACGCGGTGCATTTTTTCCGGCGAACGAAGCGGCCGGTTTTGCGGGATCTGCAGACGGTGCGTTTTGTTTTCCAGGTCTTCACTTGTTCACTGTGATTGTTCCATCGGGCGAAACCGTGACGCTGTTCGTCTGTCCACCTACTCGCGTAAATTTCACGGTGCCGTAAACGCTTGAGATTTGCGCTGAGACGATCGCGGGATCGTCCTTGAGGTGTTCAGCCAGGCTGACCAGGCCGGCGCTCCTGCAGCCCGTGGAAAGCGTCAGCATCGAAGCCAACGCGATCATTGAAAGGATCCTCCGGATCGGTACGTCGGCGGCAGATTGCTTGGTCTTGTTAACCCCGGCCCGAATGAATCCCAGGGCGAGAGCAAAGAGTGCTGCGTAGATTTCGTCCGGAACTTTCCACCAGCCCTGCCAGGATCCAAAGAGGAGACCGAACACGGCCGCGACCGTTCCATATGTCTTTTTACCGTTGAGCAATGTGATCAGGTTTTGCATAGAGGTTGGGGGATTTTTGTTCCGAAAGAATTTCTAGCTTGGTCTCGATGCGAGCCAGGCGCGTGTTGAATCCGGAAAGGATTGTGACCAGGCCAATGATCCCGGCCGCCGTCACTGTTGCGAGAACCGTCGTAATGAATTTCAACAAACGATCATGGCGAGCGTCCGGAATCGGCGATGGAAGAAAGTTCATCATGCTCGAGCAAGCCACCGCTGCAGGAATCGGATCCCGCCCAGATAGATGAACGCACCGACAACGATAACCACCCAGAGCTGCCATGGAATGAATTTCAGGATCCCGGAGATCATCGCGCCGATGCCGTTGCGCACGTTGTCGCGCCCTTCCGCAAGGCCTTCGACAAACCCGGAACGATAACCGGCTCCGACGCTTTCCAGCTTACCGCTGGCGGCCGCCATGTCTCGTGCGTAGCGGTCCTGGGAAATCGTGCCCTCCTGCAGACGGCGATTGGCCTGGTCATCAAGGGCTTCCTGCAGCCGCGCATGACTGTCGGTGGCTTCGTGCTCGGTCTGAACGTTTCCGGCAAGCCAGTCGTAAAGGCTCATAGCGGGTTTATTTTGAGGTTCCGGAACGCAAATGCCGAATTTGATGAGCCGCTTAAATTAACCGTTCCGACAAACCCCGCGGTATACAGCGCGTTCGACGCGGTGACTGTCGCACCATTGACAGTCCACGAAAGGTTTGACCCGGTGAGACTGAATGAAAAAGGATACCACTGCCCTGCTGTGAGATTTACCGGCTCACTGGAATTTAAAACGGTTGGAGACTCAGGCGGACCCGCCCATATTCGGCAGAGTTGGTTTGTGTGATCGTAGGCCGCAAAATAACTCTGCGAAGCGTTGGTGTTTGCCCTTGCGATGATTCCCCCCAACCGAGAGGAAATGCGCATCAGCTCACCTGTAATGACGGCATCTGATATTGCCTTGTTTGACAGCAAACTTCGCCAGGCAAACCCCGCACTTGGAACCGTCAGGACCCCTCCAGAAAGCGTTGGCGGGTTGGTGTGCATGAAGTCGCTGACGTCTGCCCAGTCGTCAGAATCCGCCAACACGTTTCCGGACGCGTCCGTCCAGCGCATTTCCCGAAACGCGGCAGACACGCCGTAAACATGAATCGTCGGGTGACCATCGGCAGGAACGCCTCCGTTTATTGTGTGCAAAATGTTCGTGATGAGAACGCCGGTTGTGTGATCCCAAAGGTAAACGTTGCCGCTTGCTCCATTCGTGTTTTCCACCCTCAAACGGTAAGGTTTCAGAAGGTCTATTCCCTGAGGAATGGGATACAGCCTAACGATTTCCACGCCGTTGCTTCTGTCAACGATTTGCAAGTCATCAGACTTCTCGCCGAGCATTGCCATCAGCGCGAAGTTGTTGCCCGCACGTCTATAACGCAGGCCTATCCCGCCATGCCACGATCCACCACCTGGAAAATCTGAAGCAGCTTCAAAAACGCCGTTCGTTTCCAAAGCCAAAAGTGTTATTACGGCTTCAAACGACGAGTTCGCCACGGTGTTGGTGCCAATCATCCCATAGACCGAACCCGTGTTGAAATTGCTTGTTCCGTGCAGTACAACGCCGTTTGTCGATTGATAGAGAAGTTGCGAAGAGTTCGTTTCCGTGACGTTGGAATGTGGAGCCACAAGAAAACTTCCCGTGTTGAAATTCAATTCCTCAGCACGAACTGCCGTGATGAGATCCCCAGGCGACATCCTATCCCCGACGACAAAGCGAGTGAACGTTGCCGCTTCTGCGGAAAGGCAAAGCAACAGAATAGAGAGGATGCGATTCACGGAGCGTTTGTGCTGAGTAGTAGGTAGTTGGTGGTTCCGCCGTGAACGAAAATCGGAATGCGTGCATGCACGACGTTGGTCCATAGCCCGGTTTGAATTCCGTTCGTGGAAAACGCCGACGAAAGAAGAAGGTTCGTCATCCCTGAGCCATTCCCCGAGATCGTCCCTTTAGCGGAGAAATTGCCGTTCGAAGACACCGTCACAGGATTTATTCCGTAACCGATCTGGACGCTCCCAGGCGTGGTGTTTGTCAGTCTATGCCCGAGCGTGACGGCTAACGGGGCATCGCGTATGACGTTTCCAATGCCGCCAGGGATGATTCCGGATTCCGAATTGGTAACCGTATTTGCGATGCCGCCGCCGATCGTGCCGGACGTCTGATTTTCGTAATCTGGGCCGTGGACGCGGTTGCCGGTGCCGCCGGCGATTGTCGAGTTCCCCGCGTTGGTGACGGTGTTGCCGGTGCCGCCGCCGATAGTCGCGCTCTCCGCGTCAACAATGGCGTTACCCGTGCCGCCTGAGATCGTGGAATCGACAGATTCAAAAATCGCGTCGATGTGGTTGAACGCTCCGCCGCCGATCGTGGATGAGGTGCTATCGCCGAGAATTGAGTTTCTCACCCCCCCGGAGATGGTGGTCCAGTCGGCGGCCGCACTATTCGACAATGAGCCACTACGGCCGCCCAGGACGACGACGCCCACCTTTCCGCTCGCTATGAATTGGTATCCGTTGGTTCCGCCGACGAAATTGTCCTCAGCGCGTACGATCGCGCTCAGATCAGCAGAACCGCCCTCACTGACTCCACCGCTCACGGACACGGGCATTGAATCGGGAATCGTGAACCCCCCAAGCGGCATTGTGTCCGAACCGTCTTCCGGATCCGCACTCTCGATTAAGTTTGTCCCACCGTGAAACCTGAAGATGATTCCAGACGAATAGGAAATATCGGCATACCACCGTCTGCCGATGATCGATGCCCCGAAATTGTCCTGCACCGTAAATGCCAGAACATCGCCACCTTTTAGGGGCGTGCCGTTTGTCGCTGCCATAAACAGCAAATCTGTGAACGCAGGAAAACTTACGGCGGAGGCATTGGGATCATCGAAAAGATTGGTGCCGTTGACCGTGATGATCAGCGAGTCGTCCAAATAGTTCGTGCTGTTATCCAGATCGATGCGAAGCCAAACCGCTTCAAGCGTGCCGAGGTTTGTTCCGGATCCGTCTGCGAGGATTCCTTCGAGGTCCTCCGGAGTCAGGTAGGCGTTAACGTCGGCTCGCGCCGCAACTTCCTCGTCCGTGGCGGCTCGGATTACTCGTTGCTGAGCGTGCGCCGCGATCACGCCCAGGATGCATGCCAGAATAAAGAGGAGCAGAATCTTTTTCATGCTGGGGTGTAGATGACGACAACGCCGTCGCCTGCGGTCTGGGGATCGAGGTACCAGTTAATGAAGTCCCACTTCTTCCCAAACGGAGCTTCAAGAACGATTTCGCCGCCTGGCTCAATCACGTAAGGCTGCTGGCCGGCTGAGGCGGAAGGTCCGATCTTAACGGGGTTTGCGTTGTTCGTTCCAGCCAAGGCCTTCTTCCCCAGGATCGTGGCCTTTTGAAATTTAGCGGTGGCTGCCGTGAGGGAAACCGGCGTTCCCGGGTTGTTGTTCGTTTTGACGAACAGGGCAGGGGTGGCAGCCTCCGGAACAATCACGGCGTTTGTCAGACCGTCATCGTTGACGGCGACCCCGAGATCGATGTCATCAGAGCCGGCGTAAAAGGTGATGGTGTTTGCGGATCCAGAAGTTTCAATAATTTTGATCCGCTTGAAACCCGCGGTGACAATCTTGCGCCCTGACGCCATGGTGCGCGTGCCTTCACGCTCAAGCTCAACGTCAAAGGGTGCCGTAGAGGAAAGCACCGCAAATACGCGTCCCTTTACCTTCTCCACGTAGGGTTGCCCTGCTGCCAATGTGATCGTGCGTTGCATGGTGGTTTAGCGAGAGTTGCCGCAACCGTCCCGGCCGCAGCTGCAGGACTTGTGTCCGATCGCCAATGCACGGCACTGCGCAGGCTCCGTTTTCTTTACTGCAGTAGCCGCAGTTGCGGTTTTCGGAGCGGGAGGGGGATTCTTTGATGATGTTTTCATTCAACGTTTTCGGAAGACTACGAACGCCAGTGCTGCCAGCGCCGCGACTGCGACCCAGGCGAGCGTTTTCGGATTGCCTGAAACGGTTTCGGTTTTCTGCGAGAGCAGCTCGGCGAGTTTGGAGAATTGTGAGGATTGCGCCTCGTTCGAAGCGCTGTTGGATCCGGCCAGCTGGGCAACTTGGGCGCTCGTCTGTTGGCCGATGGTGCCAACCAAATCGGAAAGCATGTCAGCGCCGATCCCAGTATTGACCGTGATGCTGGCGTTTTTCCCCAGCTTCGTTTTCTTCAGATCAATTCCGAAGTTGTTGCCCTTGCCGAAATCGACTGCGCCGGCTTCCTGGAACTTAGCGCCTTTGCCCTGGGCAGCCTTGCCCTGGCCTTGGACGACTTTCGAACTCTTGCCGATCAGCTGAGCCTGGTCGCTGACCGTCGTAGTGATTTTCTTGGACGATGAGGTTGAGGAGAACGGACCTACCGGACACCGCCTTTCAGATTGGTTGCGGGCCGTGGATTCGAACCACGCAAGCCGAGAGGGTAAATCTCAGCCGTTCCCAGAACTGCCCGCTTTAAAAAATGGTCCATGTTACTTCCGGAACAGAAGCCACATGACGAAAGAAGCTGCCGCCAGGGCGCCGATCAAAATCGGCGTGCTGATCGATAGCCCGCCGGGGATCGCGCCGAACACGACAGATCCGGCGCCGTAAGGCGTGCTGCCGTAAGCGCCTCCGCCTGAAATATCCTGTGCGCCGCTGTTGCTCGCAGCCGAGCTGGAGCTGCCTGAGAGACTCGCGCCGATGTCGTAGCCGCCCATTATGCCTTTCGCTTGATGATGAAGATCACCAGGACGATGGCCGCGATCGCGGCGATCCAAATCCCCGGTGAATTCTTCGTGATGTTTCCGCCGCCGGCGTTGTTGATGCCGGACGACGCTGACGAACTGGCTGAAGCTTGGCCCATGCTATTTTCGGATGGCGAAGATTGCGACGACCGCGAACACCCCCACGACGACGACGGCTAGAATCGGCCCCAGGCCGGCGAGTCCCGACGCGGATCCGAAGGAGTTGCCGGAGACGGCGGAGCTGGAAGGCCCGATGCCTGCAGCCCCGCCGCCACCACCACCGCCCATGAGGGATGAGAAGTTCACGGGTTATTTGCCCTTGAACATGAGGACCAGGACAACGAGCACTCCCACGACAGCCCCGCCGATGATCAGCAACCGCTGAGTGTTGCTGCTATTGGTTTGAGCTGTGGCCGCCGCTGCTTTGGCATTGGATCGTGCCGCCGCCGCCTCGGCCTTCGCAGTTTGAGACTGCAGGAGGCCGCCGAAGATCGGCCCGGTCGCGTTGAGGAAGGAGTCAAACAACGAACGGGTGGAACTTGTGTTATCGGCTGCCATAGCTCAGCTCGGGTTTTGCTCGAGGCGAACCAGCAGGATGTCGCACGTGCCCGACATGGCGGCCGCCGCGCCTACTTTGATCTTGATGCGTCCCCAGGACGCGATATCGATCCCACGCACGAGGGCGTCAGACTTCACGAACACAGCGTCAAAAATGTTTGCTGTGCGACCTGTTGGGGCCGGGGTCATTCCGAAGCGAGCAAGCGCCTCGTCATTCTGTGCGCTGGTGACATCGTCGATGGCGACGACGTCATCGGTTCCGAGGAACACTGACACCGGAGTGATTTCCCGGTTGTTGGTGCTGTCGGGATAGATGGACGCCTGGAGAAGGCGGCCCTTCACGTCGATTTCATCATCGACGACGAAGTTCGTTCCGCCGGCGATCGGGTTGATGACTTCCAGCGTCAGGATGCCAGCGCTCGGAGCGTCGAGATCATCGCTGATGCGTTCGAAGACGGTCGCGTTCATCGCGGCCGAACAGTCAACTTCGACTGTGATCGCGTCGCCGAGCCGGCGAGGATTCCAGGCGAGCGCATCGGCTACGTTGTCCAGGAACCATTCAGGCGCAAAGGGCAGCGTGATCTGGCAGCCGGTGCTCGGCGTGCCGTCAAAGTCGTAAGTGGTCCCACGCAACAGGCAAAAGTCGCGGAGTTTCGTTCCGGTTAATTTCCATTTTTCAGTGGTGCCCACCAGAACGCGGATTGTGAGAGCAGCGCAGAGCGCCGCCAGGGTGTCAGTGCCCAGGGTGACGATCAGCTGCAGCTGCATGCCATGCACCCGCTTGCCTTCGCTTGGGCGAATTTTCAGCGAGGTCGTGCCGTTGCCAGCGATGGCCTTAATTTTTCGCGTGTAGATTTCAGACAGCATAAAGAGGAAGTGAGAGAAGAAACGACCGGCCGGAGCTTAAGCGCCGACGTTGGTCAGTCTCTGAACAGCGGTGACTTTGTTCTCGATGTTGCGCATCACTACGAAGTAGAGAGCGAACAGGGCGAACCCGATGAGGTACTTTTTCATTCTTGGTTTTAACAGTTGGTTTATTTGCGTGGTTGCATTTCGCCGTGACTGTTGCCCAGAACGCTGGTTGCCGAATAGGCCTAGGAAATCAGAGCTTTCGAATGCTTTTCAGATGTCGATCGATGAAAAACTTTTGAGCACGCGGCACTCGACGCAATGGTCCGACAAGAACGTCCAGGAGCGATCGTCGATTCTGCAAAATGATTTCAACGCACGCTCGGCCGTGGTCGGGAAGCAAATGCGGAAAGAACTCCCGGGCGCAGTAGTCAATTGCTTCAGGGGTCATAACTTTCATCCACAGATTTCGCGGCTGCGGTTGTTCCTGCAGATGAACCGATGGGGTCCGAGCTTCCGGATTGCCGCCACGTCGAATCCGAAGGCGGCCGGGAATTCCAAGGCTCGATCGTCCGTCAGCTGAAAGCAGACGACCTCGGAGAGCTGCACGCGGATTGTGTTGTGAATCGTATTCGGCTGTTGCGCGATGAAGACGCCATCGACGCCGTAGCGCCGGCCGGTTTGGACCAACGTCTTTAGCGATCGCGGGATGGCGCTTCCAGTGACGTACTGACCGAGCTCGTCTACGACGAAGAATTTTCTTCCCGGCAGCCGGGAGGACGCTGCCAATGTCAGCGTCGCGTAATAATCGATCGCGCCTTCCAGGTCGCCCGGGAACATGATGTGAGGGTCGAAACAGACGAGCCCCTTCCGGATCGCTTCATCCAACTCGAACACAGTTCGCGCCGGCGGGATCTTCATGCGCTCGCTGAATTCTCCCTCTGCATCGAACAGGAACACGCAGCGAGACTTTGCGTTCGCGACAAAGCGAAGGCCGTATTCCGTTTTGCCGGTTCCGCTGCCACCGAAAATCCCGAGATGAAACCGAGGGTGATTCAGTTGCATCGGTGAAGGCTGGAAGCCGGCCGGCCGCACTTGGGGCACAGCGTTGATACGAGGCGCCTGGCATAAACGATGAGGCAGGCCCGTGAACAGACGTGCTTGCAGCCGGTCGGGCCGCCGACAAAAAACCAGGTGTCTTCCGTGACGATGTTCCGCTGAGCCCCGCAGACGGTGCAAATGGGGAGGAGGTGATCGCTCATGGGTTCCCGGATCCTTTTCCGGAATTTCCATCGGCTATTTCCCGCTTCTGCCGGTCCTCTGCGAGCTTTGCCAGCGTAAGGTAGGCGGTCAGCGCACCAAATCCCCAGGGCACCAAAAGCACCCCAATAGCGGCCGTGGGGCTCATCTCGGCATCGAGTCCCCACTCCTGCAGCGCCATCGGCATGAGCTTGGCCACGAGCTCCTTCCGGCTGGATCCAATTTCAGCCTGGCGCAGCTGGGGATTGATTTCGCCCTGGCTGAGGCCGGCGAGTTTCGCCACGCCTTCGATGCGCGATTGCGCAAAGGATTCCCCAAACGTCAGACCTTCCTGGATAACCTGGCTGAGCAGGTCCGGAGGAATAACAACGCGCAGTTCAGTCCCAGGCGCCACTTCAGACGTTGGTAACGGCTCGGCCCCAGGCACCGGGACAGGATTTTTCCCATCAGATCCGGCAGCCTTGCTATAGCGGCCGTGAACTGGAGGCCTGCCCGGCCGTCGCGGTCCGCCTGCAGGGCCGTCCGAACCTGGATCAGCTCCGATCTGCGCTCCGTGCTGAGCCGCGAGAGTAGCAGCGAGTCCGTCAGTCCTCGCACCAGGCTGGCTTTCCGCGCCTGGCTCCGAAGTTTCTGCCGACAGTGGCGTTTCCATTGCCAGTCCTGGAATTTCCGGAGGAGTTTCCGGAGCGGCTTCACCAGCCGAAGATGCTGAAGACATTCGCATCGGGATTTTCCGGTGGAGTTTCCGGACTGGTTTCCGGAGAGGTTTTTGCCGCGGCTGATTTATTTTCCAGACGGGTTTCCGGAGCGGCTTCGGCCATGGATGGTTTGGCTTTCGCCACCGTGGAGGTGGCCTTTTTCACCACGGCGGGGCTCTTTGGAGCCTCAGCGCCGCTTTCGGCGGTTTTGTCGTCGTTCATGCCCCAATGACATAGCAGGAGGAGCGGGATCTCCGGGAGGGGCTACGTTTTCCGAGTTTCCGGCAGCCGCCGCCAAGAGCTTTAAAACGTCGGCTGGGCGGCCGGCGCTGACCTCCAGGGTGTCGCACTGGTGTTTGAGCTGTGCACGCATGACGACAACGAATTTTTCCAGCACCGGGCCGCCGAGTTTGAGAGCCAGGCACATGGCTGCATTGCGCGAAATGCCCAGGGTCGAGGCGTGACGGTCAAAAAAGTCGCGCCAGGGCTCCGGAATGGACAGCGGAAGGTTGCAATACGGGGTTTTGAGGAGTGGCTTCATGGTGTGGCGCGTTTTCCGGAAATAATTTCCGGAAGTCCGGAAATGGGGGCAGGAACCGGGCCACGGCCGAAATGGGAAATTATTGTCCCGGCGAAGGACGCGCAGGCCTGCCCTGGCCGCGTTTATTTCGCCGCGGGACGTTCCAGAGCCGGGATCCGCACCAAGGACAACGGCGGGGAGCCCCAGCGTCGCCCCGGAACGAATGTCGGCCCATCCACAAGTAGTTGCAGCGCAAGCAGTGGTGATAGGTCCGCCGTCTGTTGGAGGTTTCCGGAAACCATTCCGGTGCTGCAAACGGAGCTATGTGCTTCAATGCTCGCCTCCGGTGGGATTCTGAAGCTGCTGCTTGAACCGTCGTCGGAAATCCGCTGCTTCGTAGCCGTTCATCGGGGCGAGTTGCAGGACTTTCATGAGCGCTGGCAGCAACAGGCAAAGAGCTTCGTGATCATCGCGATCGCGACAAAGCTTCGCCTGGTCATCCAGGAAGCGGATCGCTTCAGCCGGATCAATCCGATCGCCACCATCCTGGCAGCTGATGGCGATCGGGAATCCGTGGTCATAAGCGGGCTGCGACTTCATGCGACCGTGACGGGCATGTCTGGAACCGAGACCTTTACGTCGGTTCCGCCGGCTCCCGCGGAATAGGAGCTCATCAACTGCATCGTGAATATCGTCAGCTCCAAGGCGAAGAATTTAGTATCCGCACCGGGCGCGAAAACGATGCCATCTGGCAGGGTAATTGAAACGGTGAATTCAAGCTTGTTGGGGGTGCTCATTTTGCGTTGGGTTCTTTTCGCTGACACACAAATAAGATTACGGATTTCATCGTGACTCCTCCGCTACGACCACACGCGCCAATCTCACCTCACGGCGGCGTAGGTGTTTCTCCGCTGTTTTCGGATCAATCCAGACAGCCCTATATTTTCCCTTCGCTTCCGTCCTGGTGCGGCTCAGTGTTGTCCAGTTGATCCAAGTTGACCGCTTTTGCACCACAACCACAGCCCACATGTGGATGGGTTTCGGTAACCGTTTAGGCGCATCGGTCTTGCTCATCGGATTCGCTCCTTCAGGACAGGCTCACTCAGAAATTCGAATTTTTTCCAAACGAGGCTGAGTGCTGCTGTCATGCGTTCCTTGGCTTGGTCGGCTGTCTTTGCCGGTGATTCGATCGTGCGGCGCATGGATACGGTTCCCTGTCGCACTTCCACCCGTGCGCACCAGTACGGTTCGATGTCGATCGAGAGGTCGATTTCGTTGTTCATCGGATTCTCAAGAAGTGCTTCGCGTCTTTCTCCGATCGCAGGAAAAGCTCGCAATCGATCAGCCGGTAAGCGTTGTTGTTGAAGTGGAGAAAATAACCGTCTTCCTGGAGCGCCATCGATCGCCCTGGCGTGAAATAATCGAGCTTGAAAAACTGGGGCTTGGATTCCGGATCCGTGGGATCCGTCAGACCCTGATGATAGTATTTCGAGGATTTCTTAATCCGGACGAAAATTTGAATCTTCCGGATCGCTGGAATTTCCTCCAACTCTGGCTTTGCGATCAATTCGCTCATGCTGCTTCCTTTCCGTCGTTGAAGTCCGCCGGCTGGATCACTTTTCCGTCATCGATGAGGCCGGTCCAGATCGGCGGGTTCCATTCGATGTAGGCCGATCCGCAGCGATCGCACGTGGCCGGCTGGCCCTGGTCGCTTTCGATCCGCTCGCAGGTTCCTTCGTGCGCTCGGCAATACCAGAAACCATTGGTGAAAATTTCATGGAGCCTGGCTTTGACTTCCCGGAGTGCCTGTTCATCACGGCATCGTTTGCGCGTTGCTGCTGGCAGGACGCTTGTGTACGTTTTCATCAGTGTTCCGATCGTTCTGAGCCCCGGCCTGGCAGCCGGGGCGTTTTGTTTATGGTTCATGCGAGTTCACCGACACGACGCAACGCCTCTCGCTGGGCGTTGGTCAAATGGTTGGTTTTTCCGGAGCTGACGAGGTAGCGAGCTCCTTCCAGGATCTCTTCCTCCGTTGGCTGGCGTTCCTGGATGGCTCTGGCTGCCGATCGGGCTGGGCCTGCTTTGGGTTTGGCAGGCTGATCCTGGACTGGGCCGCCTACCAGGGCGTCTCGGACCGCCTGCAGGCGTCTTTTCCATTCGAAGCGGGCTTCCTCGCTCTGTGCGCGTTCCAGCTTGGCCTTCAGATCCTTCTCGGTGCGCAGGATTTTGCTGCGAAATTCCCCTTCCAGGCTTTTTACGAAGCTTTGAAACTGCAAATCCTGGGGGGAGGGCGCCCCCTTTACTCCTTCAGGGACTGAATCTCTTAACTGAGACTCTATATGTCGGACGCCTGCGTCCTCCCTCAGCGGACAATTTTGACCGCTGTCAGCGGACAATTTTGACCGCTGTGAGAGGACGTAGGCGTCCTCTGTGAGCGGACAATTTTGACCGCTGCCAGAGGACGCTAGTGTCCGGTGTGAGCGGTCAGATTTGTCCGCTGAGACCGGACTTTCCTGTCCTCTGGCAGGCGTATTTTCGAACAAATTGAAGGAAATCTGGTTTCCGAACTGGTCCAGGAGCCGGGACCCCATCCGGCGCTGGTGTCCGGTAGCCTCTTTTCCGGTCTTGGCAAATCCGTGATCGAATCTGCGCTTTCCATTCCCCCAAAGTCCTTCCCCAGGCATGTCTTGTTCGACCTGGCGTTTCGGTTGGAGCTTTGAAATGTGATAGCAGCGAATCGGCTTGGTGTTCTGTCGGCCGATTAGAGTCGTCCAAACGTAATTCGCCCGGATCAATTCATCCGTGCGTCTTCGAACTGATCGCTCGTCGCAATGGATCATCGATCCGAGCTTTTGCTGTGAGATGATGATCTGTCCTCGCTGGCCGTTGTTGAGAAACGGATTCAGTGCCAGGTCGAGCAGCCGGACAAACAAGCGCACAGCTCCATCGCTTATGGTTGGATCGTCGCAAACTTCCTCGCGTGCTCGGATCGCGAGCAACTGGTTTGGATCCTCTTTGCGTTCGAGTTTGAAAACGCCGGCATCGCTTGTTCCGTCACTCACCGTTTACCTCCTTTGCGCGAATCTCTCAGTTGCGTGACAGGCTGTCGCGTTTGAGCGCGGCGCCGCACGTCGCGCAGTTCGGCCATGGAAACAATTTTCAATCCGAGCTTTGCGAGAATGCGATCGGCTGCGTCATCTGGATATTGCTGCGGACGTTGACGCATTCCCACGGGCTGAATCTCACACGGTTTAAAGTACCGGCGGAGTTGTCGTTTGCTGACGGGCTTTCGCTCCGTCACCCTCTCGAAGATTTGTTGAAAGGTCATACAATGACACTTAGTGACATGACTAGCGATTGCAGTCAATGACAAATAGTGACACTCCGACTTAACCTCCGCGAATGACGAAAGACGGCACGAAGCCGAAGCAGGTCCGAGTTTATCTAAATGCGGAGAACGAAAGCTTGCTTCGCGAGCTCTCAGCGCACGTTTCCGAATTGTCCGAATCTCAAATCGTGACTGTTCTGATCACAGCCGCATTAAGGGCGTGCGTTGCTTCCGGAAATAGGATCCCGCTCCCGTTGAAGTTCACGGTGTCGGAAGGCCTAGAAGACTATCGAACACCCGAAAAGGGCGTTCCGAAAGCGAGGCGATGATGAACGAACCGGAGCAAACGGCGTCGATGCAACACCAGCCGGAACTTAATCTGAACCCAAGGTCATCGCCCGCCAAACGCGCTAGGCCACTGCTATGGATAATCGGATCTTTTATCATTGCGGTGGCTTTATTGCTGATCTGTTACCCCTCTTTTCCCTTAGCCCAGTCGCTTCTTGCTGTGATCATTGGCTATGTTGGAATCCACATGTCAGCTCATCCGATTTCGCCGGATGATCTGCCGTCCAAAGCCACCAACTACAAGCTGATGTTTGGTGTTCTAAGTGTGGGAGTCATTCTCCTCACTTGGTTTCAAGACAACAGCGCAAGGACGTCTGCAGCACGGGAAAAGAGTGAAGCGGATGAACGGTTCGAGCGACTGAACGGCAAGTTCCAAGAGGTTCAGCAGACGCAAATAGCAGCGCTTGCAGAGGCAAGGACGCTTACAGAAACCATCTCGACCAATACCGCAATCAAGCCCGAAGTTCGGGAACGTGTGATCGCAAATGCACGGCAATTCGAGCAGATAGATACTCAACTCGATTCCGCAGCATGGGAGGAGAGTTTAAACACCAGGATCCGGCGAAGGAGAGCATTGCAGGCGATCGAGAATGAGAAGCGCGCTCGCGAACTCGAAGCGAAGGACGTGGTTGAACAAACCGAATATGATGGAAATCATTTTTACTACGATTTCACGGTGCGACGCTTGATGGCTTTTTTAGAAAAGGAAGCCGCTTCTCGAAATGACCAAGCCGACTCGAACTTTCGAGAGGTGCCCCGTGAGCTTGGCCGACACATCGGCAGGACGAACATCGCTGTAATTCGGTTCCGTGCGAACACGAACTACGTTTTCAACGTGGAACTGGAAAGTCGAGAGGGGCAATTCGGGCGACGAGCAATGGTCGTAGAATGCAAAGGGGGAGACGTGACTTTATGGCCTTCGGTGGGACCGAACAATCGTCCCAACATGATCACCACCCGTGCCCGGTTGCGAATTTCTGGTGAGGAGTTCAACGACTCAATTCCATTGGAGAACTATAAAGACGCGATCGAGGGTGCTCTGGGATTGTTGATAGCGGAGCAACGGAAAGCATTTCGGCCCCACGAGTGACTTGGAAGAATATTATGGAAAGGTACAGCCCGAAAGCGATAGAAGCTCAGATTGCGATGCCCGAACTCCTTTCAGGAGCCGCCACGTTTCGAGCGATGAAAGATGCGCTGGAAAAGCTTGTGCAGTCGGCTCCCGAATCTCACGACGTTTTGATCGTCGCGTTCGGCGTCAGAGTCAACCAGGTCCGCTTCATCGAGCCGCACACCTTTGAGTTCATCGGATCCACTCTTGAGGAGGACAACCCGACCGCGGTTGTTTGTCACTACTCCCAAGTCATCGCCCGCGTCGTCTTTCTCCCAAAACGGACGGCCGCTCCCAGGATCATTACTGGCTTCGCCAGTGTCCGTTCTCCAGAGTGATCGGAGCGATTTTACGCCCCGATCTTACCCTAAAACCGTGTGTCGAACGACGGCAAAAAATGCCCCCCTTCAAGTCCTGTCGCGGGCACCATCCTCAACAATTTTCAAGCTCGCTCTTAAAGTTTCAGGCATTGAGTTGCTTGAATGGAGGGACACCGGGAATGTCCATGTATCAGACGCAGGTCCGACGGAGTGTGGTGAGTTTTGGGACGAAGAGACGACAACCGGTGGTGGATTGCCACGCGTTAAAGAAACGCCCGTTGCTTTATCAGCGTGCGAAACTCGCTTTGGCGGAAACGTGTTCCTGCTGGATGAATGGATTCTCCGCGGAAGGTCGATGGTTCTTGCATCCCTGGAAAAGCAAAGCGAGGCATAACGTGACCAGGGTTCCGACAACTGCATACACAGATACCTTCACTTTTTCCCGATTCGTGTTCGGAGAGGTTTGCGTTGATGCAGTCTGCTCAGTCGGTGCTGCGAAAGGATTGGTGCCCATAGGTTCTTTCATGTCGGTCGGCCGAAGCCCATCTCTCCTTTAGCAGTGAAAGTGCCATCCACGCTGCCGGTTCAAGGTGCGCTGGGGTGCGGCGCCGTCCCCGGGGTCGCAATCAAGCGAGAATATCGAAGGTGTGTGCAGCCGTTCTACGCTCGCGCGCCCGTTGAGGAATTAGCCACCGCGAGGCGGGAATACGAATCCGGCCGTGTGCCCGCTTCAGCTTTTCGCCGCGGTCGTTCCGGCTGTGCGATGCTGATCCAGAGCGTCGCGAACTGTCCGGGCAAGCCGCCGTGGACCATACGGTTTTTGGAGAAAATTGATGCCGTCGCGCAGTTCGAGTTCCTTGCCAATGATGTCGACACTGTAGCCGCTCGTGAACACAGCAGGCAGGGCGGGGAACTGCGCGTGCAGTTGCTTGATCAAGTCCAAACCTGTCATTCCGCCGGGCATGACAATGTCCGTCAGCACGAGATCGACCTTGCCGTAGGTTCCCCAGTTTTTCAGCGCCTCGACCGCTGAACTGGCTTCAATCACCGTGTAGCCTTTTCGTTCCAGCACATTTTTCGCGAGGGCACGCACAGCGTCTTCGTCTTCGACCAGAAGAATGGTTTCCTTTCCACCGGGAACCGCCTGTTCACGCGCGCTGTCGATTGGCCGGCGTTCGGCGACCTTGAGAACAGGAAAGTACACCCGGAACGTAGTGCCGCCGCCCACTTCACTTGAAACCTCCACCCAGCCACGATGCTGATGCACGATTCCATGTACGGTTGCGAGGCCGAGACCGGTTCCCTGTCCGACCGGCTTCGTGGTAAAGAAAGGTTCGAAGATCCGCGGCAAAACGTCGGGAGCGATGCCGCTCCCTGAGTCAGCGACTTGCAGCCGCACGAATTCTCCCGTGGAAGCCTCTGCGCACGTCTGCACGTATTCGGGTCCCACGGATTCGTGACTCGTGAAAATCCCGAGTTCCCCTCCCTGGGGCATGGCGTCCCGCGCATTCACGGCGAGGTTCATCAGGACCTGTTCGAGCATTCCCGCGTCGGCATGGATCAACGGCAGCTTGTTGCCATAGCTGACCTGAAGCGAAACGTCCTCGCGCAGAATTCGCTTCAACATCTTGATTACGTTGCTCACCACTTCATTCAAATCGAGCGCCCGCGGCTGCATCACTTGTTTGCGGCTGAAAGTCAGCAACTGGCGCGTCAGCGTCGCAGCGCGTTCACTGGCGAGGGAGATCTGTTGGGCCGACTCGAGCGTGGACTCACCCAGCGAACGATTCGACAGCAGCAACGATGCGTGGCCCTGGATGACGGTCAAAATGTTATTGAAATCATGAGCCACGCCACCCGCGAGCTGGCCTATGGATTCGAGCTTCTGGGCCTGGCGGAGCTGGGCTTCGAGTTGCTTGCGATCAGTGATGTCGGTCCAGACACCAACCACTTCAAAAGGTTGTCCGGCAGTTTCTCGAATGATCCGCTTCTCATCGGAAACCCAGCGGTATGTTCCGTCGCTGTGTTTGAGGCGGTATTCATGAATGCAATGGCCGGTGCTTTGAAATCGCGGGTCCTCCTTGGTCAGCATGTGGCGATCTTCTGGATGGAGGTGATCGCCCCACCAGTTCAGCAGCGAAGCGGAATCGGCATCGTAACCGAAGAGCTGCTGGACATTTTCGCTCACCCAGACGGGGGTGAGAACGCCCGCAACATTACGCAGCGAGTAAATCACCGCCGGGCTGTGCGCGAGCACCCGCTTCAGCATTTCCTGGGCGGATTGCAGTGCAATTTCGGCGTTCCGGTGCGGCGTTACATCCTGGCGGACAGCAATGAAATGCGTGATCGCTTCGCCTGTGGCGCGGACCGGAGTGATCGTGATTTCTTCGTAACAGAGTTGTCCTGTTGGACCGCGCCGCGTCATGCCTCCCTGCCACACGCGCCCTGCCAGCAGGCTTTGTCTCAGATAATCGAAGAATGCGGCTCCTTTTGCGTCGGGCCCGGATGCTGCCTGGTCCAATGCCTCCTCAAGGGTGCATCCGCTGCAACTATTGAACGCCGCGTTTGCCCAAAGCACCTGCCCGCCGCGGTCGGCAATCAGAATGCCGTTGGCAGCTGCTTCCAGGGCGAGGGTGCGGATTTGCACTTGTTGTTCGGCCTGCCTGCGCTCGGCCCGTTCCCGCGCTTCCCGCACTGCCCGCCGCACTACGAGCGAGAGACGGTCGAGGCGATCCTTGGAAACGTAATCGACTGCGCCTGATTTCAAGGTTTCAACCACCTGCTCCTCGCCGATGGTTCCGGAAACGATGATGCAGGGGAGTTCGAGCGCGCGCTCGCGAAGCAGCTGGAGGACACGGAACGCCGACAGGTGCGGCATCGAGAAGTCCGAAAAAACGAGGTCGAAGCTCTCTTGGAGAGCCGCCCGGACACCGGCTTCCGTTTCCACCCGCTGCCATTCGGGATCAAAACCCGCCGCCCGCAATGCGATGACCAGCAATTCTGCGTCGATGGCGGAATCCTCGACAATGAGAGTTTTAAGCGGAGCAGACATACAATGTATCCCGGTAGATTGACCTTGCGGCGAGAGGATAGGGAAAGATTGACTCCATAAGCGAGAGGTTCTGCGCTGTGCACTGCGGGACGTTTGTGCCTGGAAGAACCTTCTGAAGAAAAACACCTCCCCCAACCCGCAAAGGCGGGCGCAGCTCATCCGCGGCAGCGCGAAAATTCAGGCACCCACTGCCGGCCCCGGTTTCAACAACGCCCATTGAAGACACAACCCAGGAGTTACTTCACTCAACGTGCGGAAGTCCACAGGCTTCACAATGTACCCGTCGGCTCCCAGCCGTTCACTCGCTTCCACATCACGGTCAGATTTCGACGCGGTCAGAACAATCACCGCAATCGACCGCGTCCGCGCATCACTCCGAATCCGCCGCAGGACATCCAGCCCGGACACCTTGGGCAGATTCAGGTCCAACAACACCACCTGCGGGCCTTGGTCGAGCGAGCGCTCACTATACCGTCCGAGACAGAACAGAAAATCCAATGCCTCTGCGCCATCACGAACCAGGTGAATGCGGTTCGTGATTTTTGCATGCTTCAGCGCCGCCAGGGCCAGGTCCGCATCTGCTGGATTGTCCTCCACATATAGGATATCCACAAGTTCCGGCACGGGCTGATTTGAGGAAGCCGCTTCCAATTCGGGGACGGCAGCGAACGTGAACAACGTGGAAAGTGGAACCTCCAGAGCGGTCGCAAGCTTCTCGATGCTTTTTAATGATACATTCCGGGCGCCCCGCTCAATGTCACAAACGTAGGTGCGGTGCAGGCCGGCGCGTTCCGCCAATTCTTCCTGGCTGATGCCCAAACGGCCTCTCCAAACTCGCACCGAGCCGCCGAACTCTTTTTGAATATCAACTTTTACCACAAGGGCTTACGGGTTTACGGTCGAATCATACTAAGCACCACAACAGACGATGAGTGACGCTAAACTCACTCGTAATCTTCATCACTATTGATTAGGTGCAAACATTTAGCCGCTGGTTTTTTGATCCATTCGCAAGTCTCGCGCCACGCGTCGAAAAGCGGGGGTTTTTACTTGAGGGTGGCCAGATATTCGACCAAGTCGCGGAGGTCCTGCCCGCTCAGGACGGTGTCTAGACGTTCGGGCATGGGCGAAAGCCCGCGCTGGCGCAGTTGCACCGCCGCCTTCGGAATGACGAGTTTTCCATCTTCAGGGGTCAGGACGGTTAATGAAGAATCCGTTTCCTCCTTGAGGAACCCCGCGACTCCGGTGCTGTTTGTCAGGAGAAGGACGACGCTTTCGTACCCCGCTGCATATTCGGCATTCGGCTTGAGCAGCGATTTCAGCAACATATCCCGAGTCAGGCGCGACGCGACGCCCTCCAGCGAAGGTCCGTGGTCACCGCCTGGGCCGGTCACCTGATGGCATTTCGCGCAATTTGCCTCCGGTTTCTCAAAGAAGATCCTTTTTCCGTTCGCAGCGTTGCCGCCGCGCAACAGGGTTCCGTCCGATGCCGAGTTCGTCTGCATCGAACCCTCAAACAGGCGCCGCGTGCTTCGAATGCGCTCCACGGCTGCTGCCATCCAGATCACGGCAAGGATCACCGCTAGAACTGCCGCGGCGGCTGCGAACTTCGGCCAGCGAAGGACCAGCTTTTCACCATTGGAGGATTCATCCATTTCGATCATGATCATCGGGGATTTCGACCGAAGACAAATTATTTCGAGGGCCGAAAAATCCTCGCGCGCATTGCAGCTGCGCCTCATCTTTCAGGCCGTGCACGTGGCCAGCTTACGCCTTCGAGACTTTCGCAATTATGCAAAGTTGGACGTGAGCCTGTCGCCCGGGTTTCACCTGCTCCTGGGGAACAACGCGCAGGGCAAAACCAATATCCTGGAAGCCATTTATCTAATGGCGACTCTGCGCAGCTTCCGCGGGGTGGGCAGTTCGCAAATGGTGCGGCATGGGCAGAAGGGCTATTTTGCCGGATGCAAGGTGGTGGGCCAGGGTGAGCACGATATCAAAATGTACTGGTCCGCAGCAGAGCGCAGCCTCAGTGTCGACGGCCGGCCGGTTCGCAAAATTTCCGAGTATCTTGGCACGCTGCGGACTGTTGTGTTCTGCACGGAGGATCTCCAACTGGTGAAGGGACCGGGCCGGGCTCGGCGGCGTTTCCTCGACCTGCTGCTGTCGCAGACGCAGCCGGGCTATCTCCCGTTGCTGCAGCGCTACGCTCACGCGGTCCGATCGCGGAACGCCTTGCTGAAACGTGCGATTGTTGACGAGGCCGCGCTCGACAGCTTCACGCGCGAACTGATAGCCGCGGGCGACGAGATTATCCGGCTGCGGCGTGAACTGGTTCCAAGGTTTTCACCTGTGGCGCGGCTGGCTTATAGACGCATTTCGAACGACGCTGAGGAGCTGCGCATGGAGTACTTGCCGAGCATTAAAACCGATTTCGCAGTTGAACTCGCGAACTCCCGGCGCCGCGAACGCTCCACGCGCACCACGGTTGTCGGTCCGCATCGGGATGAGGTGCAGCTGTTGCTCAACGATCGTTCGGCGGCGCAATTCGGGAGCGAAGGACAGAAGCGCACATTGGTCATCGCCTTGAAAATGGCACAAGCCGAATACCTGACGGGGCGCCATGGGTCACCACCCGTCCTGTTGATTGACGATATCATGGGCGAGTTGGATGTGACGCGCCGCGCGGGTTTGATTCCACTGCTGGAGCGTTCGCAGCAGGCGCGAGGGCAGGTCTTCATGACGGCAACGGAGGAGAACTGGCCGAGCGAATTGAGCCGTGAGCTGAAGAAGTGGCGCGTCGTTTCGGGATCGATAATTCCCGACGCGTGAGGTATTTAAGAACACCACCTTGCGGGTTCTGTCCCATGGGCATCTTCGTAAATCACCTGTTCAGGTGATGGAAGCATCTGGCCGATGTTGTGTTATCTTTTTTACGTGAAAAACAGATGTAACAGAATGTCCAGGAGCCTGAACGCGTCATCTCGCGGCTTTACCTTGATTGAACTCCTTGTCGTCATCGCCATCATCGCGATCCTCGCCGCCATGCTGCTGCCGGCGCTTTCGAAGGCCAAGGAGAAAGCTATTCGAACACAGTGCCTCAACAATCTGAAGCAGTTCGGACTATCGACGATGATCTATGCGAATGATAATCGCGAACGGCTGCCGGTCATCAACGGCGCCTGGGCATGGGATCTTCCAAAAACTGCTGGCGAACACATGCTCAACAGCGGAATGGCCAAGAAAACCTTCTATTGTCCTGGCACAGCGGCTCGAGGTTTTAGCGATGCCGTGAATTTCGGGAATCCAGCGCCGCACAGCCAATGGAACTTCAACCCGAACTACCACGTGGTCGGTTACGTTATGGCGTTTACCGGACCCAACGGGAATGAGGAGCAATTGCAGCTGATCATGACGAATCAGAACAAGGTGATCACGGATGAGGCTCCCCGCATCACCAAAAATGGATCGTCGAAACTCCCCGTTCCGCCGATTTCAGATCGCCCGCTGCTGGCGGATGCAACCATCAGTGAAAGCGTGAATGGGAATCCTCGCAACGCAGGAAGCTTCATCAGGGTGGAAGGCGACTTCACGGAACGCCCTGGAGTGAAGAAGCCTCACGCAAGTCCGCACACTCGCGGGAACTTCCCAATCGGTGGCAATATTACATTCAAGGACGGTCACGTTGAATGGCGCAAGTTCGAGAGCATGTTTCAACGGGCCACAGGTGCCCGCGGCTTTTGGTGGTAGGCTTCCAATCTGGCTTCAATCCCGGCTTCTTTTCATGAAGCCGGGATTTTCATTCTTTTCCCGCGATTGCCGCCGCTGCTAGCTTCCGCGCATGCGAATTCTTTCAGGCATCCAGCCCTCGGGCGCCCTGCACATCGGGAACTATTTTGGAATGATGCGCCCCGCCATCGAGCTTCAGGAGAAGGGCGACGCCTATTATTTCATCGCGGACTACCATTCCATGACGTCGCTGTTCGATCCCGCGCAACGACGCCGGAACACGCTGGATGTCGCCCTGGATTTCCTTGCATGCGGACTGGATCCAAAAAGATCGGTCTTTTTCCGGCAATCCGATGTGCCCGAAGTTTGTGAGCTTTCCTGGATCCTGACGACGCTGACGCCGATGGGATTGCTGGAGCGGGCAACCAGCTACAAGGACAAGGTGGCCAAGGGTATTTCGGCGAATCATGGCCTGTTCGCGTATCCCGTTCTCATGGCGGCCGATATTCTCATCTACGATTCCAACGTTGTTCCAGTGGGCCGTGACCAGAAGCAGCATGTTGAAATGACGCGCGATATTGCGAGCAAGTTTAACGAACAGTATGGCGAAACATTCGTCCTTCCGCAGCCGCAAATCCGCGATGAAGTGGCCGTGGTTCCGGGAACAGACGGCCAGAAAATGAGCAAGAGCTATGGCAACACCATTGAAATATTTGGGGAGGAGAAGGCACTTCGAAAGAAGGTGATGTCGATCCTGATGGACAGTCGCGCGCCTGGGGATCCGAAGCCTGATGCTGACAAAAACAATGCGATCCAATTGCTCAGGCTGGTCGCTCCTCTTGAAGTTGCTCAAGAGCAGGAGGAACGTTTGCGTGCGGGAGGGTACGGTTACGGCGATTTAAAGAAGACGCTTTTCGACCAATATTGGAACTACTTCGCGAATGCCCGGGCCCGGCGGGCAGAATTGGCGGCCAATCTTGACTACGTGCAACAGGTGCTTGGAGAAGGTGCGGCGAAAGCACGGATCAAAGCGCGCGATGTGCTTAAGCGCGCGCGCCGGGCGAGCGGCTTGGAATAACTGCGACCGCGGTGTGCACGCCGCGGTCAACAAGCCCAGACTACTGCGGTTTGGTTCGTGGCCCCAGCAGGCGGAGCACTTCGTTGAGCGGCGAAACATTTGTCGCGGGTGCCGCGTTTGTTGTTAGAGACTGTGCTGCGGTGCTGCCTGCAGCCGGAGCCGAGATGGTCCCTGGCGGCGCGTTGGTGGGAGATGCGGCAGGACGGCCGCCGAGAATGCTCCCCAACCCCTGCAGAACATTTCCAACCGCCGAGTTGGTTGCCGTAGCGCCCGGAACCAGACTGCCCAATTGCTGCAGGAGAGATCCCGCCAGCACCTTCTTGTCGATTTGCGCCTTGGGATTGCCGATCGTTCCGCCTTCAGAAAAAAAGTCAGGCAGTTTCACGTAGGCTGCGTTGGTGGGGGTGTCTGATGAAACCATTTTGAGGCGCTCTGCAAGCGGGCGCGCAAGGGCGATTGAGACGGGAAAATGGATTTCGGAATTTGTGAGCACTGGCGCGAGCGTCACCGTTCCTCGAGCGTCGGCCCGGAATACAGTGCTTCGCACGGTTGCCTGCTCGAGCTCGATCTTGCCGTCTGCCGCAGATCCGCGAGCGGCGATGACGTCGATGGGCGAATTGGTGATGTCGCCACTAAAGCTTCCAGCCAGGCCGCGGGTCAACGTGCTGCCCAGTCCGCTGACAAGGCTGCCCAACGCGGCTTCGGGATTTTGGGCCAGTTGCGGCACCATTGCGATGACGCCGACCAGCAGCTTGAGCATGGGTTGTCGCACATTGGCGGCCGAGAGGTTCAGGTTCGTTGTTCCGACGTCAAAGCGACCCGCCAGGGTTTTCTGCAGGCTCGCACCCGTGGTCCCCGTTCCGCGAAGGTTCACGTCTGCGGTAAGCGTTCCGCCGAGCTCACCTTTGCGGTCAGGTTGAAATGTGTTGACGAGCGGAGCGAACGGAACCTGGCTCGCACTGAACGTGAGAGCGTATTGATAACCGGGAACGCTCAAATCCAAGCCCACTCCCGCCTTCATCGGCGCGCCGTTTAGATATACATCGAAAGGTCCGACCTCCACTTTTCCGCCATCCAGTTGTACCCGCGCGGTAAAATTGGATGCGACGATCTCGCGGAGGAAGAACTGTCCGATAGTAGCTTCAGCTGTGAAATCCTTGAAGGGCAGGGAGGAGGGCAATGAATCTGAAGGCGTGTCTGTCTCCACCGGCGGGGTCTCAGTCGTGCCTGTTGTTGTGGACCCGGGCCCGTTGGTGCCGCCCGCAAACAGGTCATAATACGTGGTGAGATCGAGCGCCTCTGCCGTGAGTTTCAAATCACCTCGGATCGCGTTCGTATCCGTGAGATCGACGCGTCCCTGCAACTGAAGCTCGTTCCGCGCGCGCTCTGTTGGCGTCAATGCGACCTGAAAGCGGCGCAACTCGATCACATCGCCCGCAATTGTGGTATCAAAGTCAAATCGTGCATCAAGAGGCTTGGCAGGGATGGCGCCACTCGGGTCGAGCACGACGACATTGCTGAGGCTCATGCTGCCTTGAAATGCTTTTTGCGCCTCAGCCATCTGGACGCCGACTTCCCCGAGCAACACCGCAGAACGCAACGTCATGCCACCATTGATCGGCCCAACGTTGGCGATCTGGCTCTGCGCCGCGATCTGGAAAAAATTGCCGCTGTTTCGTGAATTCACCGTCACCCGCGCGCTGATGTTGCCCGATGGAATGTCGCCTAAAAATGCCTTCCACTCTTGGAGGTTCAATCCGGTCAGGGCGAGGTTCAGCGTGGAATCGCCAAATGCTTCATTGCTGCCTCCAAGCGAAAGCGTCATGGGACTGCTCAGACCGCCCTGGAAGAGCGGCTGGCTGTTTTGCGTCCCCGTCAGCTCGAACGCGCGCAGTACCACATTGCCCGACGCAAGGTTCAAAGTCGCCGCATAACGGGATTCAATGTTGAGTGTCGGGGTGGATAGATTGGTGCGAATCAATTGCATGCGGTCCACCGCCAGGCGCCCTGCGATCGATATCATCGAACCACGCTGCGTCAATTCAACCTGGTTGGTGGAATTGATGGCGGTGGTTCCGAAGTCCAAACCCATTGAGGCTCCAATGAGATTCAAGACGCGGCGGTCGATGGCGAGCACCTCAACATTGAGCCGTCCTTCGCTTGTTTCTGCATTGAACGGGCCGCTTACCCGAACCTGTCCGAGCCTGTCCTGCGCCTTCGTGAATTGAAGCGCGACCTCGGTGATCTCCGTTGGTGCCACATCCGCAGCCATTACCGCGCTGAATCCTGAAAAGTCGGAGAAGGTTCCTTCGGCAGATGTGACATTGAAAGCTGCCTCGCCCTTTACCGAGAGCGGCTTGAAATCCGCCGACAGCGCAAACACATATTCACCGTTAAGGGCGGCGTGCAGGGCTCCGCGTGCATCAGGCGACGGCGGCTGGAGGTTCGCTGACAACGCGGCGCCGATGGTCACCTTGCCGCTGTCGCCGTTCTTCAAATTCGTCAGCAGGATGTTGGCATTCGTAATTTCCACGATGCTGCGCTGGTTCTCGCCGTGCTGCGTTTCGTGGCGGAGAAGCGCATTGGAAATCGAGAGTTTACGCAGGTCAACCCGCGGCGGCTCTGAATCGCCGGATTCCTTTTCATCATCGTTGTCATTGTCGGCGACGTCCACGTTCTCCAGCAAGGGATCCAGATTGCTCGTGCCATCAGCCCGCTGGACCAGGTGTATGACGGGGCCAGTCAGGGTGACGTTTTCCACGACAATGTTCCCGCGCAGGATACTCCACAAATCATAGCGAGCGTTCACCTCGGCCGCCGTGAGGAGCGTCTCACGTCCGCGCGGCGTCACCTTGAGATCGCGCAAAGAGACCGAGCTGAACGGGTGAATGGTTGCGTCGGAAACAGTGATATCGGCATTGATCTCATTCCCGACGCGCGGCAGTACGGTGCCCTTGAGAAATGCGGCACTGGTCAGATAGAAGAAGCCTGCGATGAGCAGGATGGCGAACACGCCCACCACCCACAGCAGGATTCGCAACACGCCGCGCTTCTTCCTGGGCATCGGCCTTGATGTCTCGTCATTCATAGTTCGCTATTCGCTTACGCAGACGGCAGGCGCGTCGCAAGCCGTTTTGCGTTGTGCGAAACTGTCGAACGCGTGTGGGTGGAAGCAAGTCGGGAAGATCCTGGTTAGTTCGCCGCCTTTACGCGCAAGAACGATTGCTGCTCATGCTTCCGAAAGGTTAACGCGTTGCAGGCGTTACAGCGCGGCGGGGTTCCCGGGTTTCGCGGGGCTTGGCTGTTTGCGCCCACAGGCGGCGGAGAACGTCGCGGCTGTATGACAGGTAGTGTTTGTCGGGCGTGAACACTTCGAGGGTGATCGTGCCATCGTACCCGGCCGCCTGCAGCGCCCGCACATAATATTCCGTGTCGATGGTTCCTGTTCCAAGAGGCAGGTGCAGGTCGGCGCTTCCGCCCTTGTTGTCATGCATGTGGACGTGCTTCAACCGTGATCCATATGCCTTCAGAATCTCGTCGGTCGTGTTGTATTCCGTCAGGAGGTTGGAATGGCCAATGTCCAGGTGCAGGCCCAGTTCAGGCATGGGATCGAGCAGTTCTGAAAGCTGCTGCACGGTGTTAAAGCTGCCGGGAAGATTTTCAATCATCAAGCCGACCCCCACTTGATCCGCAACGACTGACAGCTCCCGCAGACTTTGCAGGTTGCGATCGATGATGAATGCGCGGTCATGCATCGGTGCTTGCCGGTCGGGATGAATATTCATCCACTTCGCACCCACTTCACCAAATGCAGCGACGCATTCCTTCAGTTCCTCGACACACGCCTTGCGGATCGACTCAAACGGACTGCACATCGGCAGGTAATAGGCCGTGTGACCTATAACCTGAAGGTTCGCTTGACGCAGGAAATCGCGGACGGCCGCGATATCGACGCGTGATACGAGTGCCTGCGGAGGCTCAAATGTGAGGTCGACGAATTCGAAACCCATTTCCGCGATCCACTGAAGTTCCTTCAGCACGTCGCGGCCAGGATGGTTCATCGTTCCAATGATCATGGCTGTCCTTTACACCGCCAGGGGTTGATCGGGCGCCAGCAGCGCGGCAAACCAATCGCGACTATCCAGCAGTCGTATGCGGTCGAACCGCCGTTTCTGCTGAGGCGCGGGGCGGTCGACCTGCAATCGCTGGCGCAGCGACTCTGGAAGCAGCGCGGCCCGGCGCGGACACAGCCATCCATAGAGCGTCAGCAGTGCCTTCAGGAGCGGCCAATCCTCGTCCAGGCGATCCAGCAGGTGATCCCAGTTGATTCGGGGTCCCACTGCAAAGAGAACATTAAGGATATCGGTCCAATCACAGTGGTCCCGCTGAAGGATGTACAGTTTGCACCAGATGAATTCCTCAACGGGAACCACCTTCAGGCTTTCGCCGCGGATCTCGATCAACGGGGCGTTCTCGAACCATTGCCGGTCGACCTGCGCCCGTTGATTCGCCATTGCCCAGATGATATCCACAATCACACCATCCCGGGTGCTGCGATAAATCCATTTGCGGTCGTAGGCGAGCGTATCGAAGTAGTCGGTGAATCCTGCCTTGGACAGCGCTGCGACCGCACGCTCGCACTCGCTCTGCTCGATGTAAAAGTCAATGTCCTTGGTGTTTCGCCAGCGCCCCGTGTAACTCGCCATCGCAAACCCGCCGCCGAGCATGAACGTCACGCCTGCGGCTCGAAGGCTGTTTATGGCATCGAGATAGACAGTCCATTGTTCATCCGAGATGGCCTTCGTCCACTTGAACTGGAGCCGCGGCCTGCGTCCGAGCGTTTCCCGTACTGGCCGCCGCGTTCGCGCCATGCGGGTAGAACGCGGTAATTCAGAATGGTTATTTCTGCCGCGCGAGGAAGCTTTTAGTTTAGCCATTGATGACTTCGCCGCCGTTGGGGTGAAGGACCTGGCCCGTCATAAATGATGAATCGGCCGATGCGAGATACACGAACGCGGGCGCCACTTCCATTGGCTGCCCGGGACGTTTCAGTGGCACATCGGAACCGAACTTCTCCACTTTCTCGGCGGGAAAAGTCGACGGAATCAGGGGCGTCCAAATGGGACCTGGCGCGACGGCGTTCACGCGAATCCCTTTTTCCGCAAGCGCCTCCGACAGCGATCGCGTGAAACTCACAATAGCGCCCTTGGTGGATGAATAATCCAGCAGATGGCTGCTGCCGCGATACGCGGTGACCGACGTGGTGTTGATGATCGCGGAGCCTGGCTTGAGATGTTTGAGGGCCGCTTTCACCATGAAGAACATCGCGAAGATGTTCGTCCGGAATGTCCGCTCCAATTGTTCGCGGCTGATGTCCTCGATACTCTTCTGCGGATGCTGTTCAGCGGCGTTGTTTACCAGAATGTTCAGTCCCCCGAGGGTTGCGACAGTCTCATCGACCATCTTCTGGCACGTGGATTCCCACCCAATGTCCCCAGCGATCAAGTGACATTTCTTCCCTTCCGCTTCGACGAGGCGCTTGGTCTCGCGCGCGTCCTCGTGTTCGTTCAGGTACGTGACACAAACGTCAGCTCCCTCGCGCGCAAACAGTACGGAAACGGCGCGCCCGATGCCGCTGTCACCTCCTGTGATAAGAGCAACCTTGCCCTTGAGCTTGCCCGCTCCGCGATAGTCAGGAGGCGTCACCTTCGGCCGCGGGGACATTTCTGTCTCGCGCCCTGGCCTGCGAGATTGCGTCTGCGGTGGAAGCGTCTGTTCCTTCGGCCCTGTTTTTTTCGCCATAGGTTCTGGATCAAGCCCGATCGTGGATTGCCATCACTCCTTCATGATGGGCACAGCTGGCGCAGCAGAAGAAACTGCCCCCTGCCTCGGTCCCATGGCCAATGATACGGCACCCGCAATGGGAACACGCAGGCGCCAAGGCATGAATGGCGCACTCGAAGCAATCGAAATAATGGGAGATGCCATTGACGATAATTTCCAGCGGCTTGTCGTAATCGTTGCCACAAACTTCACAATGCATAAAACCGATCCTTTAATCCCCGCGCTGGTCACGCTTCAGGCTTTCGCGGGTTGCCTGAACTTGTTGGTCGTGCTCGGCATCAGCGACGCCCTCCTCGACCAATTTTTCTGCAAAGGTCTGTTCATCTGGGGCGGGCACGTTCTCAACCTTCTTGCCAGTGGATCCCCCAGCCAGCTGCCACCGGCTGCCTTCTGGCAGGGACTCGGCAGCGGTCGCCGGCGGGTTGAGGCGTTCTTCGCCCAACAACTCCCGCCGAGCTTCCGCGAGGTCGGAATCGAGAACGTTATTTTTTCCGCGGCCATTCACCACCGCGATTTCACTGGCGCGCTCGCGCACCATGTCTTCCGTAACCGTCCCCAGGCCGCGGCCGCTAATAGAGAAGCGGCCCTCTTCAATGCGTCTTTGTTTCATGGCGAGTGGTCCTTTGTTTTCAGGGAGGAGGAACAACAGGGCCCGGGCGGCGGTCCAGCCGCGCACCCCAACCGACGCCGACATCCGCATCCATGGCGCTGCGGTTGAGATTATCCTGCTCGGCGGACCATTCAGACTCGAAGTCTGCTTCAGAACCGCCCCGATAGGTTGTGCAACCGGCGAGCAACAGCGCGCCGACCAAAGTGCTGAGAAGGGTAAGTTTTTTCATGAAGCAACCTCGGACTTTCTCTGTGTCACACAACCGAGGTAATAACCCCAACCGACCGGTTAAAACTGCCCAACCGAGGCGAGCGTCTGAGCTCGCGGTCCGTCAGCTGTCCAGACCAGCGGCTCGATGAACATGCGCCGCGCCGTCATCCCGGAATCCCACGCGTGATAGACAAGAAAGTCAGTTTTTCCATCGGGTCCCGTGATCACGGAATTGTGCCCGGGGCCCAGCAGGCCGCCGGGAATAGTCCGCAGCACTCGCGGACGGGCCTCGCCACCCGCGTCGGAATACGGGCCGAGAACGTGGTCGGCGACCGCGTAATCAACACCGTAGCTTTCGTTTTCCCAACGACCGCCGCTGTAGAAGCAGTAATAGCGGCCGCCATGTTTGCGAAGGAACGGACCTTCAAGCGTGTGCCAGTCCCAGCGGCCGCCGTACATGGGTCGATCCCTCTCAAATCGCTGCCAGTCATGACGCGCACGAAGCACCACCTGGCCCTCGTTCTCAATCTCCGTCATTGATTTCATCCGCGCGGCCATCAGCGCAGTGCCAGGGCGCTGGTCGCCCGAACATTGCAGAAAGTCACGGGCATAGAACAGATACCATTGTCCGTCGTCATCACGGAAGGCGTGCGCATCGATTGCAAACGAGCAGGCATTCGGATCAACGAGCGCATGGCCCAAGTCATGAAACGGACCGTGTGCGTGATCGCTGGCGGCGACCCGCAATTGGTGGCCTTTGTCCCCGAAGCCTGCTGAGTAATACAGGTAAAACCGGTGCTCGTGCTCGACGACCTCTGGCGCCCAAAAATGTGTGCCGACGAGGCTCGCTGGTGGAACAAGTGCGTGGTCGATGAACTTCCAGTGTTGAAGATCGCTGGATTGCAGAAGCGGAAAAACCCGGGCGCCTATTCCGCCGCTTGCCTCGTGCTCGCCCGTGCCGATCGCAAAATAATTTTTGCCCGCGCGCCAGACATAGGGATCCGCAAAATATTCCGGATAGACTGGAGTATGCGTTGTTGAAGCCGATGCCATGCGGCAACGTCCGTCACGAGCCGCAAAGATCAAGGTTCAAAGTGCCGATCAACGAAAGAAGGCCCGGCTCAGCCAGCGTTTTGCTCGGCGTAGTAGCGATAGCGATTGACGCGGTAAACCCATGCGAGCACTTCAGCAACCGCCGCGTATAAGTCGGCAGGAACTTCGCCACCCACCTTTGCGTGTTTGAACAGCATGCGGGCGAGGGGCTTGTTCTCGATGATGGGAATTTGATGCTGCCGTGCGATGTCGCGGATTTCCTTCGCGTTGAGGCGGATTCCCTTGGCAATGACTTTGGGGGCGCGCATTGTTTTGCGATCGTAGCGGAGCGCCACCGCGATTCGGGTGGGGTTCGTCACGACCACATCCGCCTTGGCGACATCGGCCAGCATCTGCCGTTTGTTGATGGCTTTCCGCCGGCGGCGCGCAGCCTTGATCTGCGGATTCCCTTCCGAGTTCTTCATTTCGTCCTTCACCTCCTGCTTCGTCATCATCATATCGCGGTGATTGCGCCACCATTGATATCCGTAATCGGCGGCTGCGATCACGAGGAGCGCGAGGCTGACGCGCAGGAAGATGCGCAGGCTCGTCTCGGCAAGGAACTGGGCGATGCGCGCGACGTTGACTGAGGTTGAGAAGATCGGGTCGAGAAGGACGTTATGAATCTCGCGATATGTGAGGGCGACAATGATGCTGAACTTCACCACTGACAGCAGGGTGGGAACCGCCGATCGAACCGAGACCAGCCGTTGAATGCCTGCCACGGGATTAAGTCGCGCCCAGTTGGGTTGCAACGCTTCTGAGGCGGTGTTGAACCGATTTTGAATCGTGCCGGCGAGCAGGCCGCAGATCATTGTGGCAAGCAAGACGGGGCCAACACACTGGAGCAGCAGCAGGATTCCCGTGATGCCATAACCCTGGAGCGCATTGATGCTAAGCGGCGTGTCGTGGAGATGGCCGAGCGAGCTGACGGTCGCCCAAACAAGCTTTTTCCAGATGTCCTGTCCCGCAAAGGTCAGAGCCGCAAGGCCGCCCAGCAAAACGAACGCCGTCTGCACTTCTGGACTGCGGGCGATCTGGCCGCGCTTCAGTGCCTCCTCGAGCTTCTTCTGCGTCGGTTGCTCTGTCTTCTCCCCGCGATCTTCACTCATGGAGACCCCCCATCCTGCGGGCCCCACCCGAGCCTGGGCGGCGGGCCATGGAGAAATGTGCGTGCATCATCAGCCTCCGATCAAACGGCCCACATGTATGAGATCTTCTGGAAGGCGATGAAGGTAATTGAGGACGTGTTGCGCAGTCAGGTGCAGGGTGAAGCCGAAGACGGCGAGGCCACCTGCAATGCGGAATGGGAAACTAAGAATGAAGACGTTGATTTGCGGCACCGCGCGGCTGAGCACCGCGAACACGATTGTCACAACGAACGAGACCGCCATCACAGGCGCGGAAATTTGAAGAGCCACAACGAAGATCTTGCCGGTGTGCTTCACCACAGTCTCGAACAAGGCTCCATTCAAGTGCGCGCCGCCAATGGGTAGAACCTGATAGGTCTGCTGGAATCCAACCAAAATCCAATGATGCAGGTCCATGGTGAGCATCACAATTGCCGCCAGGAAGAAGAGAATGGAACTCGGAACGGGGGAGGACTGGCCCGTGGCGGGATTGACGACCGCACCCATGTTCAGACCCATTTCCGTCGCGATGATGTTGCCCGCCAGATCAGCGGCATAGAAGACCATGCGCGCGATGAATCCGAGCAGCAACCCGATCGCGATTTCTTGAACGAACAAACCGACGAGGTCGTAAATGGTCATGCCCGCGAGCGAAACTGGGGGCAGCATTGGAGCCATCAGCGCAGCGGTCAGGGCTCCGAGCGCCACGCGCATCATGCGGGGGAAGTTCGTCGCCGAAAAAAACGGCAGCAGCATCATGAACGCCGTCATCCGCACGAACACCATCATCCAATTGTAGTAATCCAGGTTCATGCGTGCCGCCCGTCACTGGGTCATCTGCGGAATCTTCTGGATGATCGCGGTCGTGAACTCGACCATCGAGCGCACCATCCACGGGAGCATGAGAAGCATGACTCCGACAACTGCCAGCGCTTTTGGCACGAAGGTCAGCGTCTGCTCGTGAATCGATGTGACTGCCTGGAAGAGGCTGACCGCGAGGCCGACCACCATGGCGGTGACCAGGAAGGGCGCCGAGAGGGTGAGCGCCTGAAACATCATTGCCTTCAGCAACTCAATCGCAAATTCAGAATTCATTTTGAATGATGGAGGTTCGGCGCGCGCTCACATTCCGAAACTTCGAACGAGCGAACGGATGACGAGTTCCCAGCCATCGACGAGGACGAACAGCAACAGCTTGAGCGGAAGTGAGAACGTCATGGGCGGCATCATCATCATGCCCATGCTCATGAGCACGGTCGCCACAACAAGGTCGATGAGGATGAACGGCACAAAGATGAGGAAGCCCATCTGAAATGCGGTGCGGAGTTCGCTGATAATGAAGCCGGGGATCACGACCCGCAGCGGCAAATCCTCGGGCGCAGTCGGCCCGATCTTCGCCATTGAGGCAAACAGTTCCACGTCCTTGGGACGCGCCTGCTTCAGCATGAAAGTGCGGATGTGTCCGCTCGCATGGCCAAGCGCTTCGGTGCTGCTGATCTGGTTCGCGCGATACGGCACAAGCGCGTCGCGGTTGATGTTCTCCCAGACGGGTGCCATGACGAAATAGGTCATGAACAGCGCAAGCCCGATGATGATCTGGTTGGCCGGCGTTCCCTGCAACTGCAGGGCGGTGCGAATGAAGGAGAGGACGATCACGATGCGCGTGAAGCAGGTCATCAACAGCAGAATCGCGGGCGCGAGCGACAGCATCGTGATGACGAAGAGCAGTTGCAGCGCGGTATCGACATTGCCAAGCCCCTGCTGGCCTCCGACCGAAATTTGAACCGGAACGAGTCCGCCCTGGTTGGTGGCCTGCCCAAAAGCCGAACCCGTGCTCATCGCGAGAAGAAGGACGAGCGGAAGCCAAACTCTCGTTGCACGAAGCTGAAACACGCGTTTGATGAATTGAAAAATCATGGCCGTGATTTTCCTTTCAGCATCTGCGCGAGTGTCTCGGCGAAGGCTGGCGTTTTGGGGAGCGCGGCTTCCTCTGGGCCCATCGGTTCCTCCTGGGCGGAGGGAAGATGAGTCAGGAGATTGACTCCTGCAGGGGACGACGCAACGAGGAAACGTTCCTGTTGATACCCGACAACGAGGATGGCGTGACGCCCGCCAAGTGAACGGCTCTCCAGGATGTTGAGTTTCGGCGATTGACCCCGCGGCATTGTAAAACGCTGCCAGTTGCGAAACAGCCAGACTCCGCCGAGGAAGAGGGCAAGCACCACCGCAAGCATGCCCATGACGCGCAGCAATGAGCCTGCAACATTTGGCATGGCGTTCCCCGGAGTCGCAGAGTCTGCAAGGCTGGCGATCTGGTTTGTGCCGGGAGAATTTGCCGGGGCAACGACCGTCGCCATTGGCTCGCCCGGCCCGGGACTCTCCGCTTGCGAAACAGAATTCGTAGTTTCAGAAACGGCGATTGCAGGGACTTGCTCCTCCGGGAGGACCACGGCCTCAGCCGCGATGCCCCGCATTGGAAAGGCCAGAAAGATAGCCCAGCAGAAAAACAGGGAGACCCTGGATGACAGGAATGCGCTCATGGGCGGACTCCTGATTACGCTGCGACGGAATTGCCGATCACCTCGGTAATTTTTACCCCAAAGCGATCTTCGATCACCACTACTTCGCCGCGGGCAATAAGCTTGCCGTTGACGCTGAGTTCCACGGGGGCGTCGGCGGGCTTGTCGAGTTGCACCACGGAGCCGACGTTGAGCTGCAGCACGTCCTTCATGGGCAGCTGGCAGCTTCCCAGTTCAATGGTGAGGCTTACCGGCACGTCGAGGACGAGGTTAAGATTGCTCGGGATTTCAGCGGTCGCGTTCATGTTCAGCTTAAGTCGTTATTGGCGCGGTCAATTGGACCGCCCATTTGCCTGCTGCTGTTCCCGGACGCCCGGTAAACTTTGGCAGGTGACTGAAGCGTAGCTGGACTTGTGCCGCGCATCCCGGATCGAGCATAAGAACGTCGCCCGGCTTGAGCTGGGTGATTTCCTTTGCGGAAAGTTTGAGCCCCTGCCATTCGGCAACCACCGCGACGGGAACCTCGTTCAACTCGGCATTCCACCGCGGTTTCACTGCCCGGTTTGCTGGGTTTTCCGCGGACGAGATCCCCGGGGGCGAGAGAAGCCTGACGAGCGGTTCAACCATCGCGTAAGGAAACGCGATGTGGATCGGCTCCACCTGGTCGCCAAACCCGGCGTTCAGGGTCAACAAGAGCATTGCGGTGTCGCCCGTGGCGGTTTGGAGAAATTTCGGGTTATTTTCGTGACCCAGCAGGGCAGGGCGCAGGTCGCGCATTTCAGGCCACTGGGCGCACCATTCCGTCAGGAGCAGCGTGGCGACCTGGTCAATCAGCGCAATTTCGATCTCGCTCAAATCGCGGTTCCCTTCGGCCATCTGCCCTGGGCCGCCCAGCAGGCGATCCACGAGCGAAAGTCCGATCCGCGGCGGAATGACAAGCAATCCCGTTCCTTTGAGAGGATCGGTTTTGAACAATGTGATGTGGTTCGGGCTCGGGAGGTTCTCGATGAATTTCTGGTAGCCGACGATCTGGAGCTTGCCGAGCTGAACCGTGTATTCCACGCGAAGGAAGATCGCCAGGCGGGAGGCCAGGCCGCGGACGAATTGTTCGTGTCGAACCCGGATTCGCCGCAGTTCGCTGGGCGCAAGGAAACCCGATTGCCGAAAGTCGTAGCTGCGAATGGCGTCGGACGACTTGGCTTCCCGCCCGCCTTTCGTGCTGAGCACCGAAACCATTGTGGCCGGCGCGGGTGCTGAACCTTCGGGTGGGGCAGGGGGAGCCATATCGGATTTGATGACAGGAAAGCTGGCGGCCGCCGGCTACTGAATGGCGAACTCGGTGAGGTAAATTTCCTGGACCATGGGTGCGCCCAGGATGGTGTTGAAGCCTGAGATCAGCTCGGAACGCACGAGATTGCGCGCACCTGGCTTTTCAAGGTCTGCAAGGGTTTTCGTGGCAAGCGTGCCGCACGCCATGTCGCGCAGTTGCGGATCCGATTCCTGCATTTTGGCGCGGAAAGCGGGATCCGCTCCCACCACGGAAAGGCTGACGAGCAGGTAGCGCTGCCCCATGGTACCCGCAACGTTGACGAGCAGCTTGTTTACAGTGACGGATTCCTTCTTCGCGTTCGCTGCGGCTTTTTTTGGGTCGCCGTCGTGAGCCGCGGCGGCTTCGGGCGTTATGCCCAGCCCGCTCTGAAGGCGCGGGAGCAGGACGAATGTCGTCATGCCCCACGCGAGCGCCGGCATTAGGACGATGGTGATGATCAGCGGCAGCCATGCTTTCATACCGCCGCCGGCGGACGGTTTGACCGCTTCCGGCGCGGCGGAAGCCGCTTCGGCGCCGGGCTCTATGCGATTGGCAGCCATGTTGGATTAGCGCTTGAGGTTGACCAGTTCCTGCAGGATCTCGTCGCTCGTCGTGATGATCCGGGCGCTGGCCTGGAACGCGCGCTGCGTCGTGATCAGGGAGGAGAACTCGTTGGCAAGGTCGACGTTCGACATTTCCAGGGAGCCGGATTTGACGGAGCCCAGCCCGTTTGTTCCAGGGGCTGAGATGTCAGCAAGCGGACCCGCACTCGTCATTCCGGAGAAGAGATTGCTGCCTTCTTTCGTCAACGCCTGAGGGTTCTGGAAATTCTGCAGCAGCACCTGGCCGCGCACATATTCCGTCCCGTCATTGAGCCGGACGTTGATCTTGCCTTCAGAGTTGATGCTGAAGGAAGCCATTTTCAAATTCTGCGCGGTGGTCAGTTCCGCCTCAGCTGTTGCAAGGCTCTCCTGCAGGGTGGTGTTCGTTGGATCGCCCGCCAGCGCTGCTGCAGCGGCATCGCGGGCCGTCGTGGCCGCAGCCACGCGGGTGGCCTGCATGTCGGTCGCGTCAATTACGATGTCGCCGCGCGTGGTCAGCTGTGAATCGGAATAGCCCTGCACGCGAAAACCATCGGCTGTGACGAGATGCCCGGAGTTATCCAGGTGAAAACTTCCGTCGCGGGTCACGTAATCCGCGTCCGTCAGGTTGTCGCGCACGGCGAAGAATCCGTTGCCGGAAACCGCGAGATCCGTTGTAACGCCTGTGCTGGTGACGGCGCCCTGCCGGAATTGGTTCGAGACGGCATTGGTGCCGACGCCTGTGCCGATCTGCATGGATCCGCTGGCCGAACCGCTGCCGACCGTCTGGCTGAATGCGTCAGCGAAATCGATGCGGGCGCCTTTGAAGCCTGTGGTGTTGACGTTGGCGATGTTGTTGCCGATGACGTCCATGCGTTGCTGGAACTGTTGCATGGCACTGACGCCGGAATTAAGGGAACGAAGCATATTGTTTGTTTGAGGTGAGGGTTGTTAAGCGAACGATGGTGGAAGAACCGTAAGGATCTGGTTCATGTCATATCGATGTCCATTCACTACGATCTTCGGCTTCCCTGCCTCAGTTGTGACGCCGGTGACAATGCCGTGCAGGACCTTTCGGGATCCTGTGAGCAGGTCGACGGCTTTTCCTATCATGTGTTGTGCGATTCCTGTGCGGACTGCTGTGAGTCCGCCATCGAGGATATTCTGACTGGGTTTTCTTTTGAGTGGTGTGGGCATGCGCATTGAGTGGTTATGCGAGCATTGTGGGAGAAATCGAGGTGACCTGGCTGAGATCGTAGGCGACCCCATCCACGAGCAGCTTCGGAACGCCTTCTGCAATCACGACGGCTTCGACTGTGCCTTCTAGCGTTGCGTCGCCGGATTGCAATGTGACGTCGCGGCCGATGAGCGTGTTGGCCTGCAGCACCTGCTGTTCGGTTCGGAGGAGCGCGATGTTCTGCTCCAGGGTGCGGGTTTGTTCCAGCGTGCTGAATTGCGCCATCTGGCCCATGAACTCGGCGTTCGAAACGGGATTCATGGGGTCCTGCGAAGTCATTTGAGCCATGAGCAGCTTGAAGAAATCCTGCTGGTTCAGCGTTTTCTCAGGGAGAACGGAGGCTTCGTAGCCGTTGCCGGACGTGTTGGTGACTGAAGGTACGGTGGACATGATTCAGGCCCAGGATTCCCATCCGCGGGCGATTGCGAGTTTCGCGGCTTTTCTCGGCACGAGGACGTTCTGCAGCGCGAACTCAGCGAAAGCACCTGTGCGGGTCGGTTCCTCGTCAGTATGGCGCTGCTTGGATTGCTGGGAGAAACCGC
The DNA here is from genome assembly GCA_035629175.1 of Verrucomicrobiia bacterium. Taxonomy (NCBI): domain Bacteria; kingdom Pseudomonadati; phylum Verrucomicrobiota; class Verrucomicrobiia; species Verrucomicrobiia bacterium. Next base: position 113,053 of record DASPIL010000067.1, read on the forward strand.
TGTTGTTTGCTGTGCCAGAGGATGAATTGGAGTCGCCCGGCGTAAGCGCTGCCAGGCGAACGCCACGGGATTCGAGCTGCTGTTGCAGTTCGCTCCAGTAACGGTTTAAAAGTTCATGATCGCCGCGTTGCAATTGCGCGGTGACTTCGATCGCCCCGTCGCGCATCTGCACATTCAACGCGAGATGGAGGTTGGGATCGGGCTTGATGACAACCTGGAGCGATTCGCGGCCGGAATCGCGTAAACGGAATCCGTGCAGTGCGATAAGGTCCTGAGTGCGATCCACCGTGCGAAGCGGGAGGGTTGCGGCTGAAGTGGAGAATTCTGATTCTGGCGCAGCTTTCACAAATTGTCCGTTGGCGTCGGTGGAGGTCATTGCCGCCACCTTTTCGTTGTCGACGCGCGCCGTGGCAACCACCGAGCTTCCGGCTCGAGCTGCAACCGCGGCCCTGGCAGGCAGCTGGCCCGGCAGGTTTTGCTCGGCAGACCCGGTAAGTTCTGTCGTTTGTTCAGGGTTTTGCATCGACAACGCCTGTTTAGCACTGGATGTGCCATGGCTTTCTGGCAGCGGAGCCGCTGTCGGGAGCGGGGTCATTGCCACGGTTTTTGCATGGATCGGCCCTCGCGCTGGCTGAGATGGTGTGAAAGGCCTTGATTCTTCCGGGGCGAGCGGCAGTTCCTGCCCGGCAGCCTTGGCCGGTAATGGCTTTGCCGGCGGGTTCGCAGCCGGAGTCGATGCCGAAGGTGCGGCGTCACCTGGAACGCTGGTGCTGACTGTGGGCTTCGGCTCCCCGCTGCTTTGCAGGGCGATCGTCGCCTGCGCGGGCGTGTGGGCTTCAAGGGGAGCGGCTTGCGCGTGAGTCGACGTTGGAAGCGACGTTGGAACCGGCGTTGGAACCGGCGTTGGGACAGCAGAGATATTCGAGTTCGAAACGCTGGATTGGGGTGCAGCTGGAACGGGCGCAGCTGACCTCGTGGGCGGCTGCTCGGCGGGGAGGGGCCGTTGCGATTGCACAATGTGAACTTCAGGCGGAAGACTGGGTGGCCGAAGGTTCTGCGACGAAGGCGTTTCCCTCGTTGATGATAGATTGTTGCCTGTTTCAACCGCCACTGCGGATGGAGCGGAAGCTTCAGGACGCGGTGAGTTCGGTTGCGAAACCATTGGCTCGCGGGCGTTGCCCACCGCTGTCGGAACCGATCCCTGATGTTGGATTTCGACCGTCGGCGTAACGATCGGCGCCGCCGGATCTTGTTTGATCGACACGCCACCGAGGGAGGGCGCGGCTTTGGAAGACTGCGGGCTTTCTTCAACGTTGGCACCCGCGCTGGGAAAGTGAATTGCTTTCGGCTCGGTTGCTGGCAGGGGCTGTTCCGTGTTCTCAGGGCTCGCGACTGGAGCAATCGATGGAAAACTCTTTGAAGCCGCGATGTTCGACTCAGCAGGAACTGCAGCCTGAACCGGCTTCGAAACGGCGGCAGGAATGGGAACCTCTGGCGAATTTAAAACTGGCTGCGGAACCGAGACCGAAGGAGGAGCGGGGACCGCCGCACCAGCCGGGATTGAAGCAGGAACAGGGCTTTCGGAGGCCGCTGCTGTCTCCACACGAGCGTCGCGTGCAGTCGTGATCTCTGGGGGCGTCGTTTGTTCCACGCGAGATGGAACGCAAAAAATCAGGGGCAGCACCCACGCGGCGGGTGACGGAAGGGCCGGATGATCCTGCGTTTCTGCGTCGCTAGTGGATTCTTGTGATGCAGGAGCTGTCGGCGCCTTTTCTTCATCGGCTTGTGCGGGCGGCTCACCTGGGGAGGGGGCAGACGCTTCGTCAAACAGCTGCGCGAACGCATTCGGCTGGCCGTCGAGAGGGAGGGATTCTGGCGTGCTGATTTCCGGCAGTGCGCTGACGGTGCTGGTGGCAGCGGGAAGGGAGACGGATTTCATTAAGAGGATCGGGACTTGGCTTTTGGTTCAGGCGGAAGCGCGCGGCGCAGCCGTTCAGTAATGCTCGCCGCTTTCTTTGCTTCGGCTTTGCCCATGCCGCCGAGCAGGTCCAGCAATGCGCTGACATCGTCGTTTTTCATGACGTGCAATATCTTGACGGCTTCGTCCTCCTGCATGCCGGCCAGCAGCGCGGCGACGGCGTCCTGGCTCATGTTGGCAAACACGCGAGCCTGCCGCTTGAGGTTGGTGATTTCCTGCTCATTGAAGCGGATAACGTTCCGATCAAACTCCGCTTGCAGTTGGTATACGGTCTGGGTGATGGCCGTGAGTTCGGAGCGTTCGGCTTCGAGCCGAAGGGCGAGCTCCTGAAGTTGCTGCTCGCGCAGCTGGAGTGCTTCGCGTTCACGCTTCAACTCCGCCAGCCATTGTTCCATCTCGGGGTTTTTGAATTTCCACGACGGATCATTTTCGGGTGTTTTGACCTGCTCCTCCTGTGCGTTCGCAGCGCGGGCACCCTTGAAGTGTGAGGGGCTCAACAACAGGAACGTCACTCCCAGATAGAGCACTCCGCCAACGACGGCGGTGAACCATGAGGATTGAACTATACGTGCCATAAAGGTCAGCGGCGCATCGCGGAAAGCGCGGAAGCCGGCGCGCGGCGGATTCCCAGCTCATCGAGAATCTTTTGTTCCTCCCGTTGCGCCGCCAGGTTGTAGGTGTCGCGGCATCTCTCGTGATACTGGTCGATTGCCTTGCGATCGCGCGTGGCCACGAGCATCTCGCGCATTGCGGCATCCATGGCGCGGCGTGCGCGCTGGGCGGCTTCGGCGCATTCTTTTTGCCGCAACTCCAGCGAGTTGCACCAAGTGCGGGTGCGGCTGAGTTGCGCGGCATTGACACCTGCCGAGGTTTCGCGGCACAGCGCATTCCAGGCGGCGAGCAATTCGTCGCTGGCGACTTTCAGTTGCAATGCCGCCTGCTCGTGAAGACGCATCGCGCGGCTGAAGGCCTGTTGCGATTTCTGTTCCTTTTGCTCGCGGAGAACACGGATCGGTTGCAGGGAAAAACGAAAGGCTTTCATGTCAGCGGGGCTGCGGGACGACAGCGTGTTTGGAGGGATGGGCCGGTTGCAGCAGCAGCGTCCAGCTTTGCGCAAAGAGTGTTTCTGAAGTCGAATCCGGCGCGCCTGCATGGGCGCGATGATGAGAACGGGATCGGGCAATGACCCGCCGCCACGCCGCGTCCACATTGAGCCGCGCCTTCTCAAGCAACGCCGTCCTTTCGCGCAGCCGCAATTCGAGAACATTGCACCACGCGCGGCGGCGCAGCAGGTCGGTGGGAGACGCCCCGTTGGAAATTTCGATCGTGAGCGCGCTCCAGCAGGCCGCGAGTTCATCCGCGGCTGCCTTCACCTGTGCGGCGGTAAACTCACAGTTGCGCAGGACTTCGTCGAGCGGCGTTCGCGTCATTTCCCGGCGCTTGCGGTCGGGACGTTCTGAGTGAGCGGACTTCATGGATTTATCGGTGCGGCTGCGGCTTGGGAGCAGGAGCGGCGGGTCGTGGGGTTGCGAGTGTTTGGGTCAGCATTTCCCAGCTGCGGCTTGCTGGAAATCCGTCGGTGACGCCCTGTCGCAGGAATTTATTAAGCGGATCGTGCAAAGCAATGGCGTGGTCGATCGGCGCGCTGCTGCCCGCGGGATAGGCCCCGATGTTGATCAGGTCCTGGTTCTTGCGATATGTCGCCATGTGCTCGCGGGCCGCTGCAGCCATGTTGAGCTGCGGCGTTGCCAGCAAATCGCGCGTGAGCCGGCTGACGCTCTCCAGCACATCGATTGCAGGATAATGATTCTGCGTCGCGAGTTCGCGGGTGAGGACGATGTGGCCATCCAGAATCGAGCGCACGGAATCCGCGATCGGATCGTTCATGTCGTCGGCCTCCACCAGAACCGTGAACAAGCCTGTGATGGCGCCTTGTTCGCCTGTGCCTGCGCGCTCGAGCAATTGCGGGAGCAGGGAAAAAACCGAGGGCGTGTAGCCGCGCGTGGCCGGCGGTTCGCCCACTGCAAGGCCGATCTCGCGTTGCGCCATGGCAAAGCGCGTGACCGAATCCATCATCAACAAAACGCTCTGGCCCCTGTCGCGGAAGTATTCGGCGATCGCCATGGCCAGGAATGCTCCTTTTACGCGGTGGAGGGCGGGTTCGTTGGACGTCGCGACGATCACGACAGACTTTTTCCGTCCGGCTTCGTCAAGGTCGCGCTCGAGGAATTCGCGCACCTCGCGTCCGCGTTCACCGATCAGGGCGATGACATTGACGTCGGCTTCGGCATGGGATGCCATCATTCCAAGCAATGTGGATTTGCCGACGCCGCTGCCCGCGAAGATTCCCATGCGTTGTCCGCGTCCGCACGGAGTAAAGGTGTCGATGGCCTTGATCCCGGTTTGGAAAACATCCTTGATGCGCTGGCGCTTCAAGGGATGCGGCGGGAGAAGATTGAGTCCGACCGTTTCGTCAGCGACCACAGGGCCAAGGCTGTCGAGAGGTTTTCCGAGGCCATCGAGAATCCGGCCTTTCAATGCATTTCCGACCGGCACGCGCATGGCGCTTCCGGTTGCGAAGACTTCGCTTCCAGGGTGGATGCCGTGCAATTCGCCCAACGGCATGAGCAGGAGATTGTGATTTCGAAAGCCGACGACTTCCGCAAGCGTGAAGCCGTCGTGCCGGGCGGATTCAATGCGCACGACTTCGCCGACGGCGGCGAGTGGTCCCTCGGATTCAATGACGAGCCCGATGACCTGGACGACACGTCCGCAGGTCTCGGTCACGCGAGCTTCCCGAACGCGGTGCAGCGCGGACGTGAGGCGGGAAGAGCAGGAAAGAGCGTTCATGCGAGAGACTTTCTGAGCTGCTCAATCTTGGTTTCACGCCGGGCATCGAGCACACCAAACCGGGTGAGGATGACACAGCCGCCACGGCTTACTTCCGGGACACTGACCAGCTTGAGCTTGTCCGCGCCAGGAAGCGAATCCAGGACGGGTGAGTTGTGTTTGTGCAGCAGCGCGAGGTCTTCGGGATTCAGTTGAACCGTGAGATCGCTTTTGTGTTCAAGCTGGCTGAGTGCGTCCTGGATCGTGGTTTCAATGGTTTCGGCCGAAATGGGAAGGCCCGCGACGATTTTCTGCGCGACTTCGAAGGCGAGTTCGATGACGGCTTTTTCCGTTTCGGCAATGACCTGGGGAATTGAGCGGCTCAATGAGCTAAACACACCCTGCTGCAGTTCAAGCAGTTCGGCTCGCTGCTGGATGAGTTGCGTGCTCAATGCCTTCTCGGCGTCGCGCGTTCCGCGCTCATAGGCAGCCTTCTCGGCTTCGCGCACGCGAGCCTCGATGTCCACCCGCGCATCGGCGGATGCGAGCCGCACATCCCTGATCGGGGCAGAGAGCGTGATGGTCTTATACAATTTCATACTCAGCCGAGGCGCGGGATTCATCGAGGTCAATTTCCCCTTCGCCTTCAAGCTTGCGGACGGCATCGATGATCCTGAATTGCGCAGCTTCGACATCGCGAAGTTTCACGTGTCCCAGCATGTCCATTTCCTCCTGCACGGCTTCGGCTGCGCGGCGTGAGATGTTTGCCAGCATGAGCTTCTTGAGCGGCTCGGTTGCTTTCTTGAGCGCCATCGAGAGATCGCGCATGTCGATTTCGCGCATGATGCGCTGGATGGTTTGCGCGTTGAGAAGCAGCAGGTCCTCGAACGTGAACATCTTCTTGCGGATGGACTGGCAAAGATCCGGATTGCGTTCCTCAATGCTCGTGAGAAGCGAGCGGCTGACGGTCTTGTCAATCGCGTTCAACAGGTCTGCCGCAGCTGTGACCCCGCCTGTCTGAGAAAATGCACGGGTCTGCTTGATTCCCAATTTCGCGTTCAGCACATCGACAACCTTCTCTGCAACTTCAATGGGAGTCGGGGCGAGTGTTGCCAGGCGCTCGACTATGAGGTCGCGTTGCTCCGGGCGGACGAGGGCGAAAACCTGCGACGCTTTTTCGGGCGGCAGGTAACTCATGATGAACGCCATGGTCTGCGGCTGCTCATCGCGAATCAGATTAAAAATGTGGCGCGGATCCATGTCGGCGATCGTCTGCATGCCGCCGACGGGGGTTTTCGTGGGCGTTACGCGGCCGAGAATGTCGCTCGCCTTGAAACTGCCGAGCGCCTTCTCGAGCGTGTTTCGCGTGACTTCCACCCCAGCCGAGAGAGAGGTGCTGGCGGCGATAGCCACGTCCGAAAATTCGGCGAGGATTTCCTCCTGTTGATCGAGCGTGATCAGGTTGAAGCGCGCCATTTCGCGGGAGATGGCCTCGATTTCCCGTGGCGTAAATTGTTTGAGAATCTGGCTCGCGCCATCGGGCCCGAGCATCACCAGCAGCGCCGCGAGCTTTTGAACTTTGGTCAACGGCCCGTTCTCGGCGGTGGAGTTTTCCGTCAGGGTATCAGCAGGAGCAGCCATGGGATTATGGGTTTTCCGCGGTGCGGCCCTTGTTCATCCATTCGCGGATGGCCTGGGTCATGTTCGCTGGGTTTTCCTTCACAAGCCGGTTCAAGACGTCAACAGTGACGATGCCGGGCTGCGGCTCCCCGTTTCCGTGGCCATGCCCGTTGCCGTTTCCGTTTCCATTTCCATTTGCGTGTCCATTAGACCGCTGGCCGACAATGCGGCCGACGGGAACACCGATGGGAATCTCCTGGATTGGCGTGCGCTTGAAGAGCATCAGGAGCACCGCGAGGGCGGCCAATCCAAGCGCGGGATACGCGGCGTTGCCAGCGAGCTGCCACCAGAACTGCCGCTTTTGCTGCTGATTCAGCTCCTGCGTCAGCGTGGCTGCGAACTGGTCGTTGAAGGGAAGTTCCTCGAGTGCGATCTGGTCGCCGCGTTCATTGTCGGTCCCAACTGCGTTTTGCACAACGCGGCGAAGCTTTTCCAATTCATCATTGGTTCGGGGCAACGCTTTGCGCTCAGCACCCTCGCCTTCAAAGCGGGAAGCGATGGTCACTGCGGTGGACAGGCGTTTGATCCCGCCTGCGCTTTGAATGACGCTGCTCGTGCTTTTGCCAATCTCGTATTCGATCGTGGACACCGTCTTGCGATTCTTGCTGTTGTTGACGGGACCCGACGCCACTGCGGGGGAATTGGTCTCCGTATTGGTGTTGGCGGAGATTCCAACGGAAGAAGAGGAACCGCTCGATGTGCTGGAATCGGTGTTCTCGTCATTCTTCGTCTGGCTGCGGACAACCTGGCCATCCGGATCAAACTTCTCTTCTGTCCGGGTGACGGTATCGAAATTGATTTCTGCTGAAACGCGCACGATCGCCTGGCCGGGGCCGAGGACCTTTTCGAGGACGTCCTGCGCTTTGCGGGCAAGATACTGTTCGAGGTTTCGACGGGCTGCGAGTTGTGTCGTGGTCATTCCCGTAAGCGAATCATTGTCACTGTTTTCGGAAAGGACGTTGCCGAGATTGTCGACAATGGACACGTTGTTCGGCTTGAGGCCTTCGACGGAATTGGCGACGAGGAAACGGATCGAATTGATGGCGGAGGTTTGCAGTTGAGTATTGCCACGCACCCGCACGAACACCGATGCCGTGGGTTGCTTGTCCTTGTCGAGCAGGAGGCGGTTTTCCGGCAGCACGATCATGACGCGTGCAGAATCAATTTCGTCCAGCTGGCTGATCGTGCGGCTGAGTTCCCCCTGCACAGCGCGGGTGTAATTGGCGCGCTGCACGAAATCAGAAATTCCAAAGTTCGGCTTGTCAAAGATTTCGAAACCGACGCCTTCACCCTGCGGAACGCCGCGGCTGGCAAGCTGCATGCGAATTTGGTGGACCTTGTCGGCAGGGATGAGAATCGAGCCGCCGCCCGAACCGATCTTGTAAGGGATCTTCGCCTCGTCGAGCGCCGCGATCACCTTTGCGGATTCGGTGTCAGAAAGCTTGCCGTAGAGCAGGCCGTAGTCGGTGCGCGAAGACCAGAAAGCGACGGAGATGAGGCCGCCAAGGACGACGATCGTCGCGGCAAGCACGCTAATCCGCTGGCTGGCGCCGAGCTGTTTCCAGATCTCGACGAGTTGGGTTCCGAGTTTAGAGAGGTTGTTCATTGCGGCGGAGCGTGACTGGCCCGATTACATCTGCATGCGCATGACTTCCTGGTAGGCTTCCAGGAGTTTGTTGCGGACTTCGACCATCAGTTGGAAAGAGACACTCGCTTCCTCCATGGCAATCACGGCCTGGTGCAGCGAAACGTTGCCACCCGATTGCAGTGACTGCACTGCTTCGGCGGAGGCATTTTGCTTTGCGTTGACGTCCTCGACCAACCGCCCGAACAGGCTGCCAAAGGAGTTGTCGCCATCGGCGGTTTGGATCGGGTCGGAAATCCGCCCGATCGAGCTCGCGGCATCGGCACCCGGAAGGCGTCCAGCTTCGGCGGCCTCCTGCATCTGGCGCAGCGCCTGAATGGGCAGCGCTGACGGGATGTTGGAGATTGGAAGCATGGCGGGAGCTTATGGGGGATTAGCGTTTTCCGATTGCGAGCGTTTGAAGCGCAATGGACTTCGCGTTCTTGGTCACGGCCAGGTTTGCTTCAAAGGCGCGGGAGGCGGCAATCAGATCAGCCATCTCCTCATGCACATTGATGTTGGGCATCGCGACCATGTCATTCGCGTCGGCATCGGGATGGCCTGGGTTGTAAAGCAGTTGCGCAGGACGATTGTCCTTTTCAACGCGGGCACCCGTGAGGGTCGGGACGGGGCTGGAATTGCCCATGGCCTGCTGCAGCGCGGTTTCGAACACGACGACTTTGCGCTGATAAGGTTTTCCATCGACGCCGCGGGTGGTGTGTGCGTTTGCGATGTTTTCGGAAATGACATCCATGCGGGTCCGCTCCGCATTGAGCGCGGCGGAGGTGCTTTGGATCGAGGGCAGAATGTTGATCATGATTCAGTTCAGGATTTGCCGGTGATTGCGAGTTTCAGGCGAAGAAGGCGGCCTGTGATCAATTGCGCCTGCAGCGCGTGCTCAACGGTGTTCTGGTTCATCTGGAGCAGTTCGTTTTCGAAATTGACGGTGTTGCCATCCTTGCTGTTGGGAACCGCAGTTTCGTCCGGGGCCAGCGATGGCTTCAATGCGGACATCTGCTCGGAACTGCCCGCCGCGCATGCCTTGGCCAGTTCGGCTTTGAACGACGGCGCGAGGTCAACGCGGCGGTATCCTGGGGTTTCCAGGTTGGCGATGTTGTTGGCGATCGCCTCCTGGCGCAGCGCCACTGCGTCGAGCGATTTCTTCGCTGCGACGTATCCGGAGCCATTGAATAAGGCGTCAATCATGCAAACTTTTCCGAGTGTGCTGAGCAACGGCAGTGCCATGCGGAAAAAAGGGCCCGAAACGCAGGGTTTCGAGCCGGTTTGAGGGAAAACACGGCAATTGTTTCCCGGCGGGGAGGAACCACTAGGCAGAATCCGCGCTGGAATGTGAACTCCCGGCGATGCTCCGGGGCAAACGAAGAGACTTACCCGCTGCCAAACGACAGCAGGGAACCGCGGTTAGAATCGGGGCAGCGGGGGGGGGATCCCGATACTTCAGCTTTCTTCGACGGAATCCTCTTCACCCGCGCCCGCACTCTTCCCCTGGTAGTCGTTGAGCTTGTTGCGAAGCGTTCGGATGCTGATATTGAGCAGCTTTGCGGCGTGTGTCCGGTTGCCGTTGCACTGTTCGAGAGCCTTGAGGATGTGCTGCTTTTCCATCTCCGCCATTTCAAGGAAGGTGCCGTTGGGAGCGGTGGCCGATCCCCCTGCCGGCGCGCTTGCCGCACTCGCTGAAGCGGCGCTGGAGATTCCGAGGCCAAGATGCTCGGCTTCCAGCATGCCGTTGTCGTTGGAGAGGATGACGGCGCGCTCGATGACGTTCTGAAGTTCCCGCACATTGCCGGGCCAATGGTGCGCCATGAGGACGCGGATGGCATTGTCGGCGAGTCCGTTGACCTTGATGCCGTGCTTGCGGCTGAAACGGCGCATGAACTCCTCGGCAAGGAACGTGACGTCCTCCTTGCGGTCGCGCAAAGGCGGAACCGGGATGGGAACGACGTTCAAACGGAAATAGAGATCCTCGCGAAACTCCTTCTTTTGCACGCTTTGCTCGAGGTGGCGGTTGGTGGTGGCGATGACGCGCACGTCGACCTTGATCGTGCGATTCCCGCCAACGCGCTCGAGTTCGCGCTCCTGCAGGACCCGCAGCAGCTTGGCTTGAACGCTGGGAGAGATTTCGCTGATTTCGTCGAGGAGAATGGTTCCGCCGTGGGCGAGTTCAAAGCGGCCTTCCCGCTTGTTAAGGGCTCCCGTGAATGCGCCTTTCTCGTGCCCGAAGAATTCGCTTTCGATCAGGTTCTCAGGAATGGCGGCGCAGTTCACGCGGATGAACGGAGCGCCTGAGCGCGGGCTTTCGCGGTAGAGAGCGCGGGCGACGAGCTCCTTGCCCGTGCCGCTTTCCCCCTGGATCAGCACTGTGGCGAGGGTGCGGGCGACCTTGCGAACGAGCTGGCGGAGATTCTCCATCGCGGGGCTCTGGCCGAGCAGCTCGACCCCGGTGTCTTCGTTCTCCTGGCTCAGGAAGCGGTTCACACGCAGCAACTGCGTGAACTCCTCCGCCTTTTTCAACACGACCTCGATTTGCTCGGGGGAGAACGGTTTGATCAGATAATCAAAGGCTCCGTTCTTCATGCATTCCACCGCGGACTCGATCGAGCCGAAACCCGTGGTCATCACCACCAGGGGTTTGACGGGACGCAACTGGATGGATTTGAGGAGGTCGGTGCCGTCGCCATCAGGAAGCCGGACGTCGAGGAAAACGAGGTCGAAGTTGTCGCGATTCAGGTAATCCTGCGCGTCGGCAATCGTGGAAACGGAGGCAACATCGTAGCGGCGCTGGCGGAGCTGGTGTTCGAGATTTTTTCTGACGATCAGGTCATCCTCGAGGACGACGATTTTCTCGATGGACATACGGGGCGATTATCCGGCGTGTCGCCGATAGAGCTGGGCAGCGTAGTGTGGGGATTGTCCGGCGAAATTCGAGACATGCTGGGGCGGCAACAATCCCCTGCGGAGCAGGGCTTGCTGGTTTTCGCGGTCAAGCTGAAGAATCCTGACCAAAGCGTCTTGCGCTGTCTGAAGCAGTGCTTTCACTTCGGAATATTGGGCGCGTTCCCGTGAATCAAGCCGCTGCCATGCCTGACGCCACGTGCGCAAAAGATTAAGCGACTGATCCAAGCGTGAAAGCAAGGCTTTTCTACCCTGGTAAAACTCGAACGGCTGATACTCCCCGCTGTCGGCGAGCGCCTGGCTTTCGCGTGTCACGAGCGTGAGAATTTCATCGCAAAGGAGCTGATGATCCCGCAGGTGATTGCTCAATTGAACGACGAACTCAGGCGTGGGGTTCATTGGATGGAAGGGAGTTCAGAGGGAAGGCTGGCCGTCACGGGAATGCTGTTGGACGGCTGCCGGAAACTGCGCGTGGCATCCTCGGCGCGGTTATGCCAGTCGAGAAAGTTGAGCCGCCAGCGGGACATTTCAAAAATCGATTTCAAACTTGGCGTGGCTTTGCCGGTGAGCTCCGACTCACGCTTGAGGATTTGCTGGTACATCTCGGCGGCTTTTGCAGGCTGCCAGAGCCGCTCGTAGGTCATGGCAATCTGGTAGGATACCGGCAGGCGCCATTCCACAGTGTCATCCAATTCCGCGAGGCTGAGATACACATCAAGGGCTTTCGAATATTCGCCTTCGCTGTAGAGGTGATTCCCGATGAGATTTCCCGCGCGCTGCTGCCAGTACGACCAGACCGCGGGACGATCCTCAGTCGCCTGCTTCTGCTCCCGAAGCAGCGTGAGCACCTGTTGGAGCGATTCATTGTTGCGACCGAGCTGCTTCAACGCGTGCGCGAGGTAAAAGCGGACTTCAGGTTGATCCGGGGAACTGGGATAGCGTTGCAGGTAATCCTGCGCGGAAGCCACGGTTTCCGCGTAGAGCTCGCTCGCGGAATAACAACGCGCGAGCTTGTAGAGTATCGCGGCTTTGTTTGCGACGTTCGTCTGCTTTAACAGTCGTGCGAAGAATTCAGCCGCGTCGGTGTACTTGCCGAGAATGTAGTGGGTGTCTGCGATCTCCATCTGCGCTTGCTGAACCAGCCGAACGTAGTATTCGAGCTGATCGTTCTTCAACACCAGCGCGCTGGTCATCACTCCGTAGAATTTCGTGAGCGCCAGGTTGTTGATGCCCATTTGCCGAAAGAGCAAACCCTGCCGGAGGAGCACCTCCGGAATGCGCATGTCGTTGGGCCACTTGTTCAGGAATTGCGAATAAATCTGCTGGGCTCGCGCGGGATTGTTAGAGTCCTGGGCCGCGGCCGCCAGCTCCAGCAACGCTGATTGCTGTACGTTTTCGGGCGATTCGTCACCGAGCAACTCGATAAGCATCGGCTCAGCCTGGGCAGCCTGGCGGATGTTCCGAAGGTAGCGCGCTGTTTCCAGCTTGTATTGCAGTTCCGTGAGCTTTGCCTGCGCCGCGACCTCTTTGGGGGTGCCATTAGTGACCTGCCGTGTGGATGGCGGAGCCGGGGCTGCCGCGTTGGTGAGAGGCTGCGTCACGGGCAGGGGGATCGCCTCAGGAAGACACTCGGAATCGGGAGCATCGCTCCCATTTGCCGTCGCATGTGCGGCCGTGGGACTTGCGAGGGGAGCAGGCAATTCCAAAGGCAGGGTGGCGTCTGGATACAGGCGCGGTGAACCGCCATTCCCCTGCAGGTTGGCAGCGAGGCACAACGTGCACAGGCCAATGCATGCCGACACCCAAGGGCGAAAGCGTGGCCCGGCGCAGCTCGATGACGAGTCGTTCATCACTCGGTCTTGTAAATGGCGCGAGAAACGGGGGCGGCCGAGGGCGTGGCCGGCGTGAACGTGACGGGCACGAGCGCGGATGCCGCCGCGTTGGTGCCGCCCGGATTCGGTTTTAGATATTCCATCAACATTTGAGGACTGATGATGAGCAATTCGTTTGCCGAACTTGAGGGCGTGGGCTCGTTCGGCGAGGGAAGAGGTTGCGGCAGGAGCGATTCGATCGCAGGCGCGGGGAGTTGCGATGTGGAAGGAACGTCGAAGGCCACGGGAGACGCATTGGTTGCCGAGTGTTCCGCCGCCGCGGCGGGTTGTGTCGACGAAAGCGCGTTTTCGGGCGGGAAAACGAAGTCTTTCCGCTCTGAGGCTGGCGGAAGAAAGCGGAAACCGGATGGCCCGATGCGCGGGAGGTATCCCTCTGCAGGCGCCGAGAAAACCATCGCTCCCATGATGAGTGCGGAGGCAGTCCAGCCCGTTTTGATCCGATCGGCGAAATTCATATGCATTGGAGCCGGGCGTATTTGTTGCCTCCGGCTGGTGCGGTTGAATCGGCAAAAGTTGCCGCTCCTTGAGATGTAAAACCGGGCGCGTTCCTGTTCAAGTTCCCCTGCTGGGCGTCGATAGCGGGGACGTTCACGAGTTGAACCAATTTGAATATGATTTCCGTTCTCAGTCCGACTGCCGTGCGACGGCTGGATCCGAAAGAGATCGCCGCGCGCCTTGAATTGTGCCCGTCCCTTCCTTCCCTCAGCAGCATCAACAAAGCGTTGCAGGGATTGATCTTCGCGGAACAACGCTTCTCCGCCCAGATTTCCGAGATCATCCGCCGCGATCCCAGCCTTACGGCGAGGTTGCTGCGCCTGGTGAATTCGGTTTACTACGGCCTGACCACCCCGGTGAACAGCATCGAGGAAGCGGTGTTCTACCTTGGCATTCGCCAGATTCGCCAGCTCACGACGGTGACGCCGATCATCGAGGACTTTCAGAAACTGTCGGGCAAGTGCAACTTTCCCTGGCGCGAGTTCTGGCAGCATTGCATCGGGACCGCGATCCTGAGCCGCGAGATCTGCAGTTCGGTCCAGGCGCCTGCGGATGAATCTGACTACGTCGGCGGCCTCGTGCATGACGTGGGTAAAATCGTGATGGCCTTCAGCTTCCCGGATCATTTTGCTGAGATCCATCGCCAGGCTGAATCCGGCGAGCATGAGTTGCTCGACCTGGAGAATCAAATTCTCGGCATCGACCACGCCGAACTCGGCGCCCAATACCTGGAACGCCACCACCTGCCTGAAGTGATGGTGAAATCCGCCCGCTATCATCATCAGCCTGAAAAGGCGGAGGAGTTCGCGCCGATCGTTGCGTCAGTTCAGATTGCTGACCTGCTGATGCGCAACGCGAACATTGGGTGCAGCGGCAATTACAAGCCCGTGACAACCGAGCAATGCATGTTGGCGTCGGGCTGGCAGGTGTTGTTCCCGAACCGCCATGAAGCGGATCAGGCGATCGCCCGGGCTTCCCTGCACCGCAGCGTCGAGCGTTTGCCGCACGTGCTCGAGGGCCTGGTCTAATTTGTCTGCGACTGCGGCTGCGAACCGCACCGCCGGTTGCTGGCCGGGTACTCCGCCAGCAACCGGCGTTTTTCTTACCAAAGGCCGGAAGGATGATAGCGATGATTGAATATCCACTTCGGATAAATCGCTTCCAGCTTGTAATGGTTGGAATGGCTGCGCAGGAGGCCAAACCAGTTCTTGTTGTAGACGAACAGGTCATCCCATCCACCCGTGCCCCGGAAGTCGGAGACATGGAACGAGTCCACTGAACCCAGATTCCACCCGCCTATCCAGTTGTCCTGCCACGTGCCCTGAAGGTTTCCGCTGCCTGTGGAACGCAGGATGCCGAGGTATTCGGTCGACCAGTTCACAGCATTGAATACGGAGAGATCGTCGCGTCCGTCACCGTTCACATCGGCCGTGCGAAACCGATCGTGGCGCCGCATCTGCCACCCGGGCACATCGTTGCCCGCATTGTCGTATCGCTTCTGTGGATTAATGTTTCCGTTTACAACACGCATCATGCCCAGATACACCGGGCCCCAATCGAAGCCATTGAAGATCGCCAGATCAGACATGCGGTCGTTGTCGTAATCCAACACATGCAGCACGTCCTTGCGGCGCATCTGCCAGAAGCCGGGGATTGTTCCATAGTAGCGATCTCGCAGAGCCAGCCCGCCGGGCACTGCCGCATAGGTGCGCAGATGCACCTGCGCCCAGCTTGCTGTGTCTATGACGGCGAGATCGTCGCGATCGTCTTCAGTGAAATCGCCAACGTGGAATTTCTCGTTTCGGCCCATCTCCCAGTTCGGAAGGAACTGGTCATAACGCCGCACGTATTGCAGCGCGCTTCCCGTCGATCGTGTCAGCAGGAAATAGGGCATGATCCAGTTCTTACCGTTGAAGACCATGAGGTCGCTGCGGCCGTCGTCGTCGAGGTCCCCAACGTAGAACTCATCGCCCGCAGTCATCTGCCATCCGGGAAGGTTGCTTGCATAAATGTGCACGGGTTCGAATCGATTGCCGAACGATCGCAACATGCATACGTAGGGCTGCGCCCAGTCATTGACGTTCGCTACATACAGGTCATCCATGCCGTCGTTGTTGAAATCGCCCACGCGGATGATGTCGTTCTTGCGGGTAATCCAAAGCCAGTTGCGCGCGGCGTTCCACAGCGGCCCCGTGTTAAACCATGTGGGTTGCAGCACGCCTGTGACAGAGCGGGGAGGGCTGCCCTTCACCGGATCGTTTGCTCCAACGTTGCGGTCTCGCGCGAGATAGAGGGAGAGTTGGCGGTCGTCCAGCATCACGACATCATCCAGGCCGTCGCCGTCGAAGTCGCCCACCACGGTTTTTCGGAAGTCGCCTTCCTGCCGCGGACGGAAGTTCTCGCGCACCTGGGTGTAGCCGACGGGATTATTCACGGGCGTGTTGTTGTTCATGCGGCCGCGCCACGACGGCCGGTAAATCCCGGTCCACCATTGACCCGAGCCCATGGTTGCACCAGGGAAGATGCCGACGTCCTGCTGGTTGTCGGCAATGTTTGCCTGTGCGGTTGGGAGCGGGCGCCACGATGGGATCCAGCTGGCCCACTTCACGTTGGAGCGCGACGTGGTGTTATCCAGGTTCGGCGCGCCGGGTTTGCTTCCCCCGTAACTGCCGCATCCGGCGGCTCCCTGGTTGCATTGATATTCATCACCCAGCGTTCCGGGATTGTGTCCGAATTCGTGCGCAAACGTTCCCCAGCCCGAACCCAGCGTGACTGCGAAGTGACTGCTTCTGGCGCAGCCGCCGCCGTTCGCTTCATTCAACACCACAGCGACCATGTCGGCTTCGGGAACGTGATGATTCAGGAAACCTGCAAGGCGGATTTCCGTTCCGAGCTCAAGCGGGAAAATCGACAGTGGGGTGGGCTCCATCCAGCAACGATTCCAATTGCCGCTGTAGCGGAACATCAGTGCGGTATTGCGCGCGAGGGTGACGTTCCCGTTCGCATCCACTTGCGTGACCCCTGAATCCTGCGAAGTCGTGTTGATGCGAAAGACATTCATCGCGTTCATGATTTCCGGGTGAATATCCTGGCCGAACAACTGGTTCATCACCACGTTGCTCACATAATTGTTGAACAGGGCCTGGTCGCCCGGGGTGTTGCGAAAGCCGTCGGCAATGATGACGAAATTAAATTTCTGAGAGCGCGGACCGCTCACGTGCAGTTGCGTGAGCGTTGAACCGTCATGGTTCGCCGCGTGAACTTCTCCCTCGCCTTCCCGCGTTTTCTCCAGCAGTTCAACGATGTTCGTTTCGTTCAGGACTGTAAGCGGTTTGAAGCTCTTTTCATTTCGAAGGAAAGCCTCAGGTGTGAGGAATTCAAGGTCGGCCAGCTCGAGATATTGATAGAGTTCAAGCCTGAGCCCGTCGAACACCGGTTTGCCCTCAACGACCGGAACGGGGACGGGCAGCCGGATGACACCCCCATGCGACTCATGCACGCCATGCGACCCGCGGAACGGTGGATCATATGAACGCTCGAAGAACGGATCAGGGCCGACGCCAATGTAGAAGATGTTGCCCGGAACATTCGGCGCGCCGGCCGGACTGCGAATCACCCAGATCGTGGAGCCAATCGTCGGCAACGGAAACGGTTCCGGGAGACGGGAATCGCCTTCCAATTCGTACGCCGTCAGCGGGTTCACCTCGCCGTCCTCGTGAACTTCGATCGTGAGGCGCAAGTGTGTTCCGGGCTCGCGGAAGTTCGGGATCGGATCCGGGGGCGTTCCGGGCGGCAGGTCAGGAATGTCGATGAGGAGCTTCATGTCTGCGTCTTCGCGCGGCGGCGGGTCCACCACGCCTTCCTTCGGCAGTTCGCGGATGTTGTCGCCGTTCCAGCCCTTGTCGATCTCCCCTTCGCCCGGCTCATTGTCCGGCAAGCCCCCTGTTTGCGGCCGAGGTTCGCTCGGGAAGAGATTCGCCAATGACGGATCGTCCTTTTGAAAAGCTGGCGTCCAGACGCGGACACCCCATTTGCCAATCAAACCTTCAAGGTCGGGCGCCCGATAGCGTCCGGGCGGAACAGGTGCGCTGCCGTCATTTCGTTCCGTCAGGAACAAGTCCGTATCCGTGCGGCGCGACAGAAATCCCAGAAGGTCGTTCAAGGTGATCGGACCCGTGATATCGAGTTGCAGGGTGCCTTCGTCCACAAGGAAGGAAACGGGTGCTGGCCACGTGACGACCCGAAAAAACCGTTCAGGAAAGTCGTCTTCCATCGGCACGTTCAGTTCCAATTCCGATCCCCACGTGAGAACCGGATCGCTCACCGGCGTCCAGGCCGCCATGTTCGTTGTGGATTCCATCCGGACGAGATGATTCGGCTCCAGCGCCAGCTTGAGGCCAAGCCAGCCGGCGGACCCGAATTCGTCTTCGACGATGAAACTCTCGACAATTTCCGATCCGGCAGCACGGGCGTTGGGAACCGATATCAGACCGCCTACGCACAGGGGGACCCAAGGGACAGCAAAGCACTGATCTTCATAACTTTAGACTGGCTTTCAGTTAGCGCGCGGAGAGACGGCGCGTTTCGGAGGGAGATGGAAAACGCCCGTGAGCGCATTCATCAGTCCGGAGTGGATGCTCCGGACTATTACGTAAGGGATTGTCTGATGCAATCGAAAAGATTCAAAGGATTTGGCATGGCGACACGCAGTGGGATTTACAAGTCTGATGTATCGCCGGGTTCCAAGTCGGCAGGGTGTGATCAACGCCAGGCAGCAGATTTGACAGCCTGTGGATGTGGGAAGCCGGACCTTCAATTCGCGCGGGGAACCCCCCCCTGCTCTTTAGCGAGTGGTTGAAAGGAAAACGACGTTTCCAAGCCGCGGGTGTTTCCCTATCTTCGTCCGACTATGTTGCTTTCGGTTCGGTCAGTTCACTTTGTGGGGATCTGCGGCACAGCCATGGCATCCGCCGCGGTCGCGATGAAGGAGAAGGGCTTCGAAGTCACGGGTTCGGATCAGAGTGTTTACCCGCCGATGTCAACCTTTCTCGCCGAACGCCAGATTCCCGTCATGAACGGCTATGCGGAGCGGAATCTCGCACATCAGCCCGACCTGATTGTCATTGGCAACGCCATTTCCCGCGGCAATCCGGAAGCCGAGTTTGCCCTCGATCACAAGCTCCGCTATTGCTCTCTGCCCGAGTTGCTCAAGGAATATTTCATCCGTGGCAAACGCTCGATCGTTGTCGCGGGGACACACGGCAAAACCACCACCACGTCGCTGCTCACGTGGGTGTTCGAGCATAACGGGCTGAATCCGAGTTATCTTATTGGGGGAATTCCGAACAACCTTTCACAGGGCGCCCGATTCACGGACAGCTCGTGGTTCATCATTGAGGGCGATGAATACGACACCGCATTTTTCGACAAGCGGAGCAAGTTCGTGCACTACCTGCCTGAGGTGGTTGTTGCCAACAACCTTGAGTTCGACCATGCAGACATCTTCGAGAATCTCGCGGCCATTCAGAAATCGTTCTCACATCTCTTTCGGCTGATTCCGCGCAATGGCCTGCTGCTGGGAAACGGCGACGATCACCATCTCGCGCCCTTGTTGAACGTGACCCATTGCCCGGTGAAGCGGTTTGGGCTCGGCGGCGATTACGCCGTGAACGCGTTTAACATCCGCTACGGACCGACGGCCACCGAGTTTGAAATTCCGAGTTTTAAGTTTCACCTGAATCTGGTCGGGGAACTGAACGTGCGAAACGCCCTCGCGGTCATTGGCTGCGCCAAACATTGCGGCCTCTCGAACAAGCAAATCCAGGGCGCCTTCGACACGTTCAAGGGAATCAAGCGGCGCATGGAGATCAAGGGAATCGCTGGCGGCGTCACAATCATCGACGACTTCGGGCATCACCCGACCGCCATTCGCGAAACCCTGCGCGCGCTGCGAATCCGGTATCCGCAACAGAAGCTTTGGGCGGTATTCGAACCGCGCAGCAACACCACGCGCCGCAATGTTTTCCAGGCGGAATTGGCGGATGCGTTCGCCGATGCCGATGCCGTCGTGGTTTCGGAAGTGGCGCGGCTCGAACAATTGCCACCCGGCGAACGTCTGAACCCCGCGCAGTTGATGCAGGATATTCAGGCGCTCGGAAAAGACGCAACGTACCTCGTTGACGCCGACGCGATTGTCGCTCACGTCGCAAGGCATGCCCAGGGCGGAGAGATCGTGTGTGTGTTCAGCAATGGCGGGTTCGGGGGCATCCATGCAAAACTGATCGAGCGGCTGGGACGGCGGTAACTTAGAATTTTTGAAGGCTTCACCCACCTGTCACGTCTGAAAACGCATGAAACGCAGAACAGCGGGTTTTACCCTGATCGAATTGCTGGTCGTGATCGCGATCATCGCCGTTTTGGCGTCCATGCTTCTGCCTGCGCTCTCCTCCGCAAAACAGAAGGCGTGGACGATTTTGTGTAATTCCAATCTCCGCCAGATAGGGGTGGGGATGACGCTGTACGCTGATGATTTTAACGGTCTGTATCCGCGGTCGGGAGGAATGATTCCCTGGAACACCGTGGATAGCAGCGCGCCGACGAATGCGTGGATGCAGCAAGTCGCGGCGTTTGTAATGAACACCAATCTTTATCGGTGCCCGTCAAACAAAGCACTGCCCCTCGAACAACAATCGCCGTTCAACTATTTCAATGGCGCTCGCGCTGCGTATGTGGCCGAAGGGAAGGCCGCATCGCTCAACATGCGGCGCATCCGGTTTCCATCGGCAATGGTGCTTTCCGGCGACACACTGGAGTTTCATCCCTTTGATGCCGACAAGGACGATTACAGCCAGAACTGTGTGGGTGGAATGCTGAATGGGTATCCATGGATCGAATGGCGTGCGCATTCCAGGGGGCAGAACATCCTGTTCACGGACGGCCATACGAAGTGGTATCAGCGATATCATCCGCAGGAGATGACATTTCGTTACGAGTCGCTTCACGGCTGGGAGTAGTTTCTCGCCACTGGCATGGGCGGGGCGGTGGTTGGAGGTGGTCCAATAAGGCTGGGGATTTATAACTTCCCTTCGCAGTTCGTTGTGTTAAACCAGCTTCCGGAATAATACACCTCCACGAATATGAAAACGATCACGCTTGTGCTGTCACTGATGCTCGCCGCCGGTCTTGCAGGACTAGCAGTTTACCAGCAGAAGAATGTTACCCGGCTGGAACAACAACTCGCAGCAGCGCAGGAGCAGCTCGACACCTTGAACGCGGAACTCGCAGCTGTGCGGGCTGCCGCCGAGCAGAGTGCCACCGCACAGCTTAAGGCAAAGGTATTGCAGGAGACACTCTCGCAGGCGTCGGCGATCTCTCTCGACCAGTCCAACCAGGTCGCGCAACTGGAACAATCGCTTGCCGCGGCCAAGACGAATTCGCCGGGGCTATCTCGTTTGTTCCAAGACCCCGAAATGAAGGAAATGATCAAGGCGCAGCAGAAAGCCTTCATGGGCCCGATGATTGACCGGAACTATGCCGCGTTGTTCCAGCAACTGGGGCTCAACAAGGAGCAGGCTGATCATGTCAAGGCGCTGATCGAGAAGAAGATGCTCGTGGCGGCGGACATGGGCATGTCGATGCTCGACGGCTCGTCCGATCCCGCGAAACGCAAGGAACTTGCCGACAAGGTGAAGGCTGATACGGACGCGGTGGACAGGGAAATCGCGGAATTTCTAGGCGCTGACAATCACAAGATTCTGAAGGACCACGAAGCCTCGATTCCTGACAGGATGAGCGTTTCGCAGTACAAGGATCAGGTAGCTGGCACGGGTGCCGCCCTCAATTCCGGACAGGAACAGCAGTTAATCGACACCATGAGCGACCTCCGCAAGAACTTCAAGTGGACCACCGACTACAACAACCAGACCCCGCCGGATGGAAATATGTCGGCAATGTTCAGTGAAGATCGCCTCACGCAACATGCCAGGGAGCAGGAGCGATACAATCAGGAGCTTCTCGCCAAGGCACAGACGTTCATGACCGCCGAGCAATTGAATTCCTTCAAAACCTACCTCGAGAATCAGCGAAAGATGCAGGAAGCCGCGATGAAGATGGCGGGCCGGATGATGTCTCCCTGATATCCGCGGCAGGGTGTCATTGTTTGGAAACAAGCTGGCCAAACAGTGGCTATTAATCCGGACTGGTCATCGAGGAACCCTTGTGGCAGTGTTTTCACGGCGATGGCTGGCTTCGTTGTAACACCCCAAACCCCTCAGCGCACTGCGCTCGCCGCTGTTTTCACAAGCGTCATGGGTTGCCTGCTGCTGTTGGGCATTATCAGTCCGGCGCGAGCCGGGGATGTGCCCGATGATCCCCGGTTTCTGGACGGGACATTGTGGGGCTTGAACAACTGGGGGCAGAACGATGGAATCCCGGGAGCGGACATCAAGGCGCTCGAAGGCTGGGCCCTTCAAACATCAGCAAGCAACGTCATCGTCGCCATCCTCGACACTGGCATTCGCTATTCACACGAGGACCTCGCGAGCAACGTGTGGCGCAGTCCGATTGACGGCAGCCATGGAATCAATGCCATTGCGGAATCGAATGACCCCTTCGATGACGAAGGGCACGGAACCCTCGTCGCGGGGATAATTGGCGCGGTTGGGAATAACGGACTTGGAGGCGTTGGGGTCGCATGGCAGGTGCAGTTGATGGCGTGCAAATGCCTGAACCACCTTAACGAAGGGTCGGATGCCTCCGTTGTCGCCTCCCTGGAGTTTGCGATGGCGAACGGCGCGCGCATTGTCAACGCAAGCCTCACAAGCACGGTCTTTTCCGAACCTGTTTCGAACGCGCTGGTCCGATTGCGCGATGCAGGAATTATCGTGGTGGCGCCGGCTGGCGACAACGCATCGGATATCGACGCCACGCCCGTATATCCCGCCTGCTACGATTTGGACAACATCGTCTCGGTAACTTCGTTTGCACCCGACGATTGCCTTGGATTCAATGCGAATTACGGGATGACGAATGTGGATTTGGCGGCGCCTGGCGACCGCATATTTTCCACCTACTTTGCCGCTGACGATTCCTACCATCCGATAACGTATCCGTGGAATGCAGGCTATGGCACATCCTTCGCGGCGGCTTACGTGTCAGGCTCGCTGGCGCTGATCGTCCAGCGTTATCCTGACGAAACACATCAACAGATCATCGAGCGCCTCCAACGCAGCACCGATCATGCAGCGGAGTTGAATGGCAAATGCGTCACTGGCGGACGGCTGAATCTTCGCAAAGCGTTGAGCCCGCCCATGCACCTCCTGCCGATCGGCGGCGGCGAATCATCGGTGCAGTTGCACGCGTCCGTGGGGTTCAATCGGGCAGTCGTGATTGAAGCATCAACGAACCTGTTCGAATGGTCGCCCGTGCTGACGAACCAGACGACCACAAACTGGAGTTTTGAATTTGTCGAAATCCGAAATCCGGACGCAGAGCAGCACTATTTTCGGGCGATCAGCGCACCCTGAGGCCTCCTGCAACATCCGAGTTTTTACTCGAGGTGAAATACCTCTTCCATTGCGGCCCACCATTCGTCCTTTGAGCGATCTTCCAACGGTTTCTGGCACGGAATGCATACCGACCACCAGCGCTGTGTTGCTGGATCGGCCGCCATGCTTGCCATGTCGGCCGCGAAGTCCGTTCCGGTGTATTCGAAATAACTGAAGAGGTAGTGCTCTCCGTCGGGAAGCCGGCGCAGGAAGATGGAATAGTTGCGGATGTTGCACTGCTTGATCATGCGCAGGACGTCCGGCCACACTGCTGCGTGGAGTTGTTTATATTCCTCGAGTTTCTCGGCGCGAACGCCAATAACTGATCCGTAGCGTTTCATAAAAAGTCGTTCCGCACCTGCCGATCGCGTTCGGTTGCGATGAATAATTTTGCTGCTGCCTGATCCCCGCCCGCTTTCGCAGCCTTGTCGCCGATGTGGTTGCCGTATGTGAGAAGCAACACCGACGCGGTCAAGACCAGCAGTGCTGCTAAAATCGTCGCGTGCGTCAGGCGCCGGCATTGCTTCCATTCGCGCAGAACCACCCCCACAAGATTGCTGAACAGCACAAGCATGATCATGTGCAGCGCCCAGCTCGTGAATTCATAGTTGCCCATCCGCACGTGACCCAGGTTGTAGAAGAAAAATTGGCCATACCAGAACAGGCCAGTGATTGCGGCCATCACGAAGTTGACGGGCAACGACGCCTTTTCAGTTCCCGCAGGCAGCTCAACCAATTCGCCAAGGGTCTTATGCTTGCGATGCAAATAGAGGCAATAAATCGCAGTCGTGATGAAGGCGCCGGTATTCGAAAAAATATAAACGACGTTCCCTTGCCAGACACCCGCGCCGTGATCCGCCGCTACTTGCGCGATCGGTTTGCCTGCGTCGAGAGCAAACCCATAAACCGCCGACAAAACGCCAGCCAGCAACGAGAGCGCCAGCCCCTTTCCGAGTGAGAAGTCGCCTTTGTTCTTCTGTCGCGTCAGATCGGTTTCCTTCAGCCGTCCTGCGAACCCTGTCATCGCGATTCCCACAATTCCAACGAGGATTCCGACAATCACCCACTGTGCGCCCGGTTTGCTAAGTGTTCCGCCCAGGGTGCCGTGAACCATCGGGGGAATCAGCGTGCCGAGGACCGCCGACAACCCGACCGCGATGGCATACGTGAGGGAAAATCCAATGTGCCGAATCGCCACGCCAAACGCAGTGCCGCCTATCCCGTAAGCCGCCCCGAGCAAGAACGATCGCACCATCGCATCGCGAGGTGCTGCCTGCAGGACATCCCACAGATGCGGGATCGTTGCCATCGCTCCGAGGATCGGCAGCAGAAACCAGCAGAACGCCGCCTGCGTCAGCCAGTATGTCTGCCACGACCAGCGGCGCACGCGTTTTTGCGGCGTGTAACACGTTGCGGCAAACAATGCGCCAATTGCATGCATCGCAATGCCCAGGAGCGGATTGGAGGCGACAGTATTCACGATTCTTCAACGACGGGGTTGGTCAGGGTGCCGATGGCTTCCACCTCAACACTGACCTGGTCTCCTGGCTGGAGCCAGCGCTGCGGGTTGCGGGCCATGCCGACGCCGTGAGGCGTTCCTGTCAAAATCACGGTTCCTGCGAGCAGCGTCGTGCTTCCACTGAGGAACTCGATCAGCGTCGGAACGTCAAAGATCATGTCGTTCGTGTTCCAATCCTGCAGCGTTTCACCGTTTACAACGGTCCGCAGCTGCAGGCTGTTGGGAATCGGAATTTCGTCCGCGGTAACAAGGGACGGACCGAGAGGGCAGAAGGTGTCGAATGTTTTTCCACGACACCATTGGCCGCCGCCGAATTGCTTCTGCCAGTCGCGCGCGCTCACGTCGTTTGCACAGGTGTAACCCAGGACGTGTTCCAGGGCGCGTGCGCGTGAAATATTTCTGCCGGGTTTTCCGATGACCACCGCGAGCTCACATTCGTAATCCACTTCGTTGCTGCGCAGATGCCGCGGAAGCCGAATCGGGTCGCCCGGATTCTGCAGCGCGCCCGGCGACTTCATGAACAACACGGGGAACTGCGGGATCTTTGCGCCCGTTTCATTCGCGTGGTGGCGATAGTTCAATCCGATGCACAGGATCGATGTCGGAACCAAAGGGGCGAGGAGTTTCGAGACGTCGGCTTTTGTTGACGTTGTCTTAAGGCTGCCAAACAGGTCGCCCTCGAGTTTCAGCGCGGAACCGTCCGGTTGTTGAGCGGCATGACCGATGTTTCCGTCACGATCCTGGTATCGAATAATTCTCATTTGGGATTCACCTTCTTCAATTCAATTCCGCCGTGTTGATTTGATTCGTAACACGCTTCTACAAGCCGCATGGTTTCCAGTGCGTCGCTCACGGGCGAAACCAGCGCGGCATCTTCGCCAGCCGCGAACCGCTGCACGTTCGACATTACGCCGATGAACGCGTCAGGAAACCAGCGCCCTTCGAGCGGGATGCCAGTCCATTGCGGGAACGAGCGTCCGATCACTTCGAGCCGATCCGCCACGCCGCGCGGGTAATCGAGCAGCAGCCCGAGCGTTGCAATGGCACAGCCTTCCGTGCCTTCCACGCGTATGCTCGCGGCCATGTGCTGCAAACCGAATCGATGACAATGGTTCACCGAAAGGCAGCAGCGTTTCCATTCGCCGTAATCCAGGATGATGCTGGAGCGGACGCTGGCCAGGTTTGGAAAGCGCGGATGCTTCACAGTCCGGGCAAACACCCGCCCGGGATCACCGAGGAACAGGCGGATCAAATCCAGGTGATGCACGGTATGCACAAGAATCTCAACCCGCGATTCCTTCGCAAGAAACGGGAACAGGTCCCAAGGGGTTTCCAGGTTCAAGTGAACTTCCACGTCGACCAGTTCTCCAAGTTCCTGGCGTTGAACCAGGTCTCGCATTGCGAGCATGTACGGCGCGAATCGAAGTTGAAAGTTCACGGCCGCCTTCAGCCGCTTCCGCTGGCAGAGATCCACGATACGCTGCGCTTCGGCAAGGTTTCGGCCCATCGGCTTTTGAATGACAACCACGGATTCGTCGGGAAGTTCGCTGAGCGCGGATTCATGCGCGCCGGGAGGGGTTGCCAAATCGAAAACTGCGTCCGGAATATTCGTCGCTTCCTTGAAGGAATCGAATACCCGCACCCCAGACTCCTGCGCGCGTTCCCGTGCCGCCGCGGCATTCACATCATAAATTCCCGCCACAGGAAAACCGGCTTTGCGATACGCAGGCAGATGCGCGTCGCGCACAATTCCGCCAGCCCCGATCAGCACAATCGGCCGCAGGCGAGCCGGCGCCGGCCATGCCTGCTGCAGATCGTGCGGAGCCAATGGTGTCATGGATTCAAACGATAAATGCGCTCCGCGTTGCGATGGAAGAACTGTTCGCATCGCGCGACGCTTTCCGCGCCGAGGATTTCCCGGATGATCTCAACCCAGCGGCAAAGGTTGGCAGTCAGGTTGCAAACGGGCCAGTCGCCGCCGAACAGCACGCGATCCCATCCAAAACAATCGATGCAATGCTCCACATACGGGCGGATTGCTTCGACAGTCACTTGCGCAGGATCGCAATACGCGGCTACACCCGAGACCTTGCACGCCAGGTTGGGAAATGCCGCAATCCTGCGGATGGATTCGCGCCATGCGTCCATTTCGTGTCCCTTGATGTTCGGAACGCCGCAATGGTCCAAAATGAATTGAACGTCCCCGGCATTTCCCAGCAAGCGGCTTGCGCGGGGAAGCTGGCGCGGCAGCAGGCAGAGATCGAAGGTCAGGTGGTAACGCGCAAGTGTTTCGATATTCGCGATGAACCGGGAATCTTCGCAGAGGCTGTCGGGTTGCGTATGCAGCACGCGCCGAAATCCTTTTAACCTCGGATGCATGACTCGATTCACCTGCGCTTCAAAGTCCCCGCGCTCCGGCCTGGCTGCGGCAATGACTCCGATGA
Organism: Verrucomicrobiia bacterium; assembly: GCA_035629175.1. Classification (NCBI taxonomy): domain Bacteria; kingdom Pseudomonadati; phylum Verrucomicrobiota; class Verrucomicrobiia; species Verrucomicrobiia bacterium. The sequence continues at coordinate 139,972 of DASPIL010000067.1, forward strand.
TGTTCGATGCAGAATCGTCGGCAAGGTCCAGGAAGAACCTCGCTTCTTCCTCCATCTGGGATTCGTCAACATCCACCTCCATGAACAGCGTCTGCTCAATTCCCGTGTTCTGCGCAGCAGCGCGGTATTCCTGCAATCCAAACCGAGCGCCGCTGAGAGGCGGGACATCCTTCAACCATGGATAACGGAATCGATCTGGATAAAGGAGGTGCTGGTGGGTGTCGATCACCTTCATAGCCCAAACTCTGCTTTGATCTGATCGTTGTGCTGGCCGATGCGCGGAGAGCCAAGTGACGAGTAAAAGCGTTCGCCATCGATGCGGATGGGACAACGCGACGTGCGCACTTCAGAGCCGCCTGGCAATGTGACTGTCTGTTCCCAGCCCAGCACGCGATACGCTTCCTCGGATCGCAGTCGCGACCACGTCAAGACTTCCGCGCACCAGTAATCCGCTGCGCGCAAACGCTCAAGGCACCAGGCAACAGGTTTGGCTGCAAGGTGTTCCCGCAGCTTGGCTTTGATTACATCGCGCTGGCTAAACCACGTTTTGGGATCCTGATACTCCTGCAATGCGGCGCATTCCAGGAGTTCACCGAGCCGTGTGACAGATCCCATCGCGAGCGCCATCCAACTGTCCGCAGTTTGGTAGATTCCATAAGGCGCCCCGAGATACGCGTGCCCGTTTCGAACAGCGCTGCGCCTGGGTTCATGACCGCCGTCATTCAGGTGCGTTGAGAACACTTCGAACTGCAGGTCGAGAATGGATTCAAGAAGGCTCACTTCCACGAGCCCGCCTTCGCCCGTGATCCCGCGGCGCACCAGGCACGCAAGCACGCCCTGAACGAGATGCGCGCTCGCCGCGAGATCCGCAACAGCAAGGCCCATCGGCACAGGGCCCTGTGCTGCGTCGCCGCTCAGCCACGCGAGTCCGGAAACGGATTGCGCAAGCAGATCCTGCCCCGGCAAATCCACCCAGGGACCTTCCGTTCCATAACCCGTCACGCGGCCGTATACGGCGCGGGGGTTGATCCTGCGCACGTCTTCATATTCCAATCCGATCCGTGCCATCACGCCGGGGCGGAAGTTTTGCAGGACGACATCCGCCTTCTTTAACAGCGATTTGATTTCGGCAAGGTGCGCCGGGTTTTTCAGGTCAGCCGCATAGCTCTGCTTGTTTCGATTGATGGAATGAAACAACGTGCTGTCACCTTCGATTCCAAGGTTTGAAATATACAACTGGCGGCAGAGATCTCCGCTTCCAGGCCGTTCAATTTTGATGACGCGCGCGCCGAGATCCGCCATGCGCAACGCGGCGGCGGGCCCTGCAAGGAACTGGCTGAAGTCGAGAACGAGAATTCCTTCCAGCGGCTTCATAAGGCTCCGCACGCTTCCACGAGCACGCGCAACTTGGCGCGCGTAATCTCCAAGGGCACATGCCCGAACCCGCATTCGCTCGTGAGAATCAGGCGCTCGCGCGGAAAATGCCGCAGGGCGGGTTCAACGCGTTTTCGAATGACATCCACTGTTTCAATGGCATCGCTGCGCTGGTCAATCACGCCGAGCGCGAGGTCGCCCTTGAAATGCCAGAGCTTCCACAAGTCCATCAGGTCGTAGCTGAGCGTGCAGTGTTCCAGAGAGACTTCATCAATGCGCGCGCGCGTGAACGCAGGCACAAGGTCGGTGTATTTGGTGAAGTACACGCGCTTGCGCCGCGGATTTCCGCCGCACACATGCAGGCCGGCGCGCACTTTCGGCAGCGATTCAATCAACTCATTCAGGATGCCTGCCGCCCATTCGCTTTGTTCCGGCGCTTCGGTCCACATCGGTTCGTCGAACTGAATGAACTGGCAGCCCGCCTCGATCACCGCCCGCAGTTCTTCCCCAAGCACCTTCGCATACGCGCGGCACAGCGCCTGTTCATCAGGATACAGGTCCGGCCGCTCGTTCACGCTGAACCGCGTGAGCACATGCGGGCCAGTGACGGTTTGCTTTACCTGCACGTGCTTCGGCGCCACTTCGCGGGCGATCTTCCAATTGCGTGCCAGGTTGAATTTCGGGTTTTTGATTTCGCCGACCACGCGGGCGCATTCGATCCCAAACCCCGCATTGCCAAATGTTTTCCTTGGCATGTTCTCCATGGAAATGCCGTCCAGCCGCTTCTGGTAAAAGTAATACATGTTCTCGCGGTACGCCTCGCCGTCCGTGATGACGTCAAGCCCGAGATCGGACTGATCCTTCGCCGCCCAGCGGATGAGGCCGGCGATCTCGGATTCACTGAGCGTCGGTTTCTTGAGCGTGTCTTCAACCTGGCTGGGACGCGGGTAACTGCCGACAACGGTGTTGCGGAATCGATTCATAAATTAAACGGGTGGCAGGCCATTCGCCGCGCGAGCTTCATTGATGTGCGCGCGAATGCCGTCGCGCAACGGGCGCGGTGAAAATCCAATTTCCTGTTCCAGCCTGCGGCCGCTCATGCGATCGATCAATGGCGTTGTGGGCTTGGATTCATCGAATTGAATCTCCGCACCCGGCAGCCATTCCCGAACGCGCTCTGCGAGCTCGGCGGCCGTGACAGATTCGCCGCCGTTGTTGTAGGCGAAGTGCAACAACTGCGGCTTCAGCGCCAGCCGAACCAATTGTTCAGCGCAATCGTCCACGTAAATCCAGCAATCGCGCGTGTGCGACGGAAAGGGAAGCTTCACGGGTTTGCCGAGTGCCGGCAGCGTGGCAAAATCCTCCGCCCAGAGAACCGACCCGCGCTTGCGGCCGTAACCGAAGACCACGGGCGGACGCGTGCACGCGATGCTGACGCCATGCTTCTGCACGTATTTCTGCGCCATGAATTCGTTAAGGGTTTTCATGACGCCATACGTAAAGAAGTGATCCGCTGGCCCGCAGAAATCCTCCTCCACGACATCGCGCCCGGCATAGGGCGCCTGCGACGCGCCATACACGGTTTCGCTGCTTGCGAAAACGAGGCGCGCCAGTTTTTGGCGGACGGCGGTTTCGAACAAATTGATCATTCCCAGGATGTTCACGCTCGCGCCGAGGTGTGGATTGGCCTCCACCTCCGCGCTCATCAGGTATGCCAGGTGAATGACGTGGGAGATGCCGGGATGCTGCTCAAAAACGGCGCGAACCGAGCTGGCGTCGGACACGTCGAGCGTGGCCAGTTCCGCGCCGGCAACCCGCGGGAGAACGTGCTGGTCCAGCTGGCAGTCTCCGATCACCACCGGGAGGTTGCGGTCGAGGAGGTTGCGCACGACGCGCCAGCCAATGAAACCAGTGCCGCCAGTAACCAGAAATTTCACGCCAAGTCCGGGAAACAGTTGATGGCGGCAGGCAAGAGCATTGGACGCACCGAGTCAAAACCAAACTGCGGGGGTGGCAGAACTCAAAAGTGAAATGGCAGAATTGGAAGTGAGAAAGAGCAGGGGACTTGCTGTGTCTTGGATCGGGCGACACTCAGATCCTCCTATTGCGCTCGGCTTCGTTTAAGGTTCCTTCCACCGGGCTGGAAGCCCGGTTCCACGGCAGGCAAGGATCCCTGCCGCCACGGGAGGCGCGCATCCGAGAAAAGTTGCCGCAGAAATTGCAAATTGACCCATTCCGGACGCATTGCTAGCTTGCGCGTCCCCGTACAACCGGGCTTTTATGCGACACACAATTTCAGTTCTGGTGGAAAACAAATTCGGCGTGCTCACGCGCGTCGCCGGATTGTTCAGCGGCCGCGGGTATAACATCGATTCGCTGAATGTCGCCCCCACACACGATGCCACCGCTTCGCGGATGACGATTGTCACGCATGGCGACGAAGCCACGCTCGAACAGATCGTGAAGCAACTGAATCGCCTTCCCGATGTCATCAAGATCCAGGATTTTCGCGAAGGCGAGTATGTGGATCGCGAACTTGTGCTGGTCAAAGTCTCTGTGGATTCCAAGAGCCGCGCTGAAGTCATGCAGGTCACGGATATTTTCCGCGCGAAGATCGTCGATGTTCAGCAGAAGACGTTGACCATTGAAATCACGGGTGACGAAAGCAAGATCGGCAAGTTCCTGGAACTGATGGCAACCTTCGGGATTGTCGATCTCACCCGGACTGGCAAGGCGGCGATGTCGCGGAAATAGCTGCCGCTGCCGGGCAAACCTTGCGGTTCATTCAACCCTAAATTCAACTTCCAATTCTTTTATGGCAAAAGTCTATACCGACAAAGACGCTGATCTGGGCGTCCTTAAAAACAAAACGCTCGCGGTCCTCGGCTTCGGCTCCCAGGGGCACGCCCACGCGCTCAACCTCAAGGAAAGCGGACTGAAGGTCATCATCGGCCTTTACGAAGGCAGCAAGTCGATTCCCGTCGCAAAAGACAAGGGCTTCGAAGTGTTCACCACCGCTGAAGCTGTGCGGCGCGCCGATGTCATCATGGTGGCGCTTCCTGACACGAAGCAGCCTGCTGCTTACAAGAAGGACATCGAGCCGAATCTGACGAAGGGCAAGACGCTGCTCTTCTCGCACGGGTTTTCCATTCATTTCAAGACGATCGTCCCCCCGAACAATGTCAATGTGATCATGGTTGCGCCCAAGGGCCCCGGCCACATTGTGCGGCGCCAATACACCGAAGGCAAAGGCGTGCCCAGCCTGATCGCGGTGTACCAGAATCCAGGCAAGGACGCGAAGAAGATCGCGCTCGCATGGGCCAAGGGTATCGGCGGCACCCGCGCGGGTGTCATCGAGACGAACTTCAAGGAGGAGACGGAAACGGATCTGTTCGGCGAGCAGACTGTGCTCTGCGGCGGCGCCAGCGCGCTGGTGCAGGCCGGGTTCGAGACATTGGTCGAGGCGGGTTACTCGCCCGAGATGGCCTATTTCGAATGCCTGCACGAGCTGAAGCTGATTGTCGATCTCATGAATGAGGCGGGCATCAGCGGCATGCGCTTTTCCATCTCCGAAACGGCCAAGTGGGGCGACATCTCCGTCGGGCCGAAGATCATTGACGCCAGCGTGAAGAAGCGGATGAAGGCGGCATTGAAGGACATCCAATCTGGCAAGTTCGCCAAGGATTGGGTGAAGGAATATGAGGGCGGCTACAAGAAATACAATGCGCTGCTGAAAAAGGGCGAGCAGCATCCGATCGAAAAGACCGGTTCCAAACTTCGGGCAATGATGCCTTGGATGCAGAAGCGATCCATCAAGGGAGCCCAGGCCGCATACTGATCGATCAACACGATTATCCAAGCCGCCGGCAACTGGCGGCTTTTTTTGTGCCTGCGCCGCATATCGCAGTGCCCAGTGCTACTGCGGAGGTTGGACAGGTTTCCTTCCCGCTCGACGTTGCTGAGCAGCCGTCCTGGAAGCTGTCGATAAGCAAGTCAGGCAACTTGCGCCACGAATCGTAACCAAAACTTCCCCGTGGTGTTTGAAAACCAGCTGCGATATTTTCGGGCACATGCACGGAGCGCCATCAGTTGCCTGCCTTCTGGGTTTCGGCCTCGCCATTTCAGGCGTTCAGGCGTGCATGGCCGCGACTGGAAGCGGTCCTTACCAGGCCATTGTTGAGAGAAACGTGTTCGGATTGAAGCCGCCGCCGGCTCCCGTCGCCGAGGCGCCGCCACCCGCGCCGCCGTTGAAGATAACGCTCACCGGCATCACAACGATTCTCGGCAACAAACGCGCACTGATGAGCGTTGCGGTGCCGAACAAGCCGCCGGAAACGTACATGCTCACGGAAGGACAACGGCAGGGCGAAATCGAAGTGCTCTCCATTGACGAACGTGGGGGAGCGGTCCTTGTTAAAAATCATGGCATTGAGCAGACGCTTGATTTTAAAACCGACGGCGCCAAGGCCCAGCCGCCGCCCGTAATTCCCGGGATGATTCCGCCGCCGAACCGTCCTGCCAATCCCATGCCATTGCCTCTTCCCGGAACGCCCCAGCAGCCGGGCGGGGTGCCTCAACTTCCGCAACCCAACGCCAATGCAAACCCCGGTTTGCCTTCGCGCCAGTTGCCAATGCCCATGCGTTCCCTGCGCGTTCCCGCAGGTTCGGAAGCAACACCGGCGATACCGCCAGCACCACCTCAGCCGGACCAATAAACAGGAGCGGGTTAGCCGATCGTCATCAGGATTTCAGTGCTCGGGTTCGCCTTCATTGCGAATCAATCCGCGTGTCTGACGCTCCACCAGCGTCGAATAATAGCCACCCACCCGCATCAGTTGTTCGTGGGTTCCTGATTCCGCAATCCGGCCTGCCTTCAGAACGATGATGCGATCGGCATGAACCACCGTGGCGAGTCGATGCGCGATCACAAACGTGGTGCGGCCTTTCATCAACCGATCCAGCGCCTCCTGAACCAATGCCTCAGATTCGGCATCGAGCGACGATGTGGCTTCGTCCAGAACCAGGATCGGCGGGTTCTTCAGCAGTGCGCGCGCGATCGCCACGCGCTGTCGTTCTCCCACGGACATCCGGCTGCCCCGCTCGCCCACCATTGTTTCGAATTTTTCCGGCATTTGTGAAATGAACCCGTAAGCGTTTGCGGCCCGGGCGGCCTCTTCGACGTCGGCGGGTGACGCCTCTGGCCGGCCGTACGCGATGTTGTTGCGAATGGTGTCGTTGAACAGCAGCGGATCCTGCAGCACCGTGCCGATATTCCGGCGAAGCGAACGCTGTTTTACTGAACGGATATCGTGTCCGTCGATGCGCACCACTCCTTCCTGTGGATCGTAGAAACGCATCAGCAAGGCCATCAGCGTCGTCTTCCCGGACCCGCTTGGTCCAACGATTGCCAGGGTTTGGCCGGGCGGCACCTCGAGGTCGACTCCATCCAGGATGGGCCGGTCGCGTTCTTCGTAATGGAACTTCAAACCCGAGAAATGAACGTGTCCCTTCACCTGTTTCAGTTCCACGGCGTTCGGCGCGTCCCCTAGCAGGTCCTGCACATCGAGAATGGAAAAAATTTCGTCGAGCGACACGTAAGCCTTCTGAATTGTTTGATAAATTCCCGTCAACCCCTGAACGGGTCCAAAGAGCCCGCCGACGTATCCGAGAAAGGCAATCAGGGTGCCTACGCTGATGCTGCCCTTGATGATAAAAAGGCCGCCGAGCGCGATCGCCGCGATGCGGGCAAAGGTGACGACGAGATTTGTCGCTGCACCAAGGCCGGTGTCGATGCCCACGCCGCGGATCACGATTTTGTTCGCTGCGTTTACGTCCTTCAGGAAGCGCCGTTTCTCGACGTCTTCCATTGCGAAGCTTCGCACCGTCACGATCCCCGAAAGCACTTCGTTGAACCGCGAATAAATTTTGGACCATTGATCGAGAAGCTCCCGCTCCCGCCGGGTTTGCTCAGGTCCGGCCAGCGCGGCAATGATGGCGGGCAACGGGACGAAGCAGATCACGATGACGGCGAGTTTCCAGTTCAGGCTGAACATCACGGTGATGGCGATGGCGAGATATAATACCGCGGGAAAAACGTTGAACAGGATCTGTGTGATCCCGTTGATGAAACCTTGGATGCCGCGATCCAACCGCGTCATGATCGCGCCCACACCTTCAGCTCGATGAAAGCTGAGGGGCATTCGATGCAGCCGCTCGACGGTGTTTTCCAGGAGTGTGTAATGAATCCCGAGGCGCGCGCGCCATGTGAGCCAGCTTGTGAACGCGCTGGCGATCTCGCGGAAGATTCCAATGCCAATCAGGAGAGCAATGCCATACAGCAGGACCTCCGTGGATGTCCCCGGCATGACGTTGTCGAAGATGAACTTGAGGACGAGGGGCTCGGCAGCGTTGATGCCTGCGAGCCCGAGCGTGATGCCGAAGATGATCGCGACCGAGCGGCGGAACGGCAGCGCGAACTTTAGCGCCCGCCGCAGCCTTTTCCGCGGGCGCGGGGGTAAACCAGTTGGCGAGGAATCGTCTCGTGACACACGATACAGCCTCGTCGCTTGGGAAGGGCGAGGCAGGGGGGCAGGATCCTAGCGGGAAGATGTCCGCGGACTGGCGGTCTTTTTTGCCGTGGGCGCGGCCTTGCGGCGAGTTGCGGGCTTGGGACGCCGGGTTGTTGCAGGCAGCGCGCTGCGGGAACGGCGTGGCGCTACGCTGCTGCGCGTGCGCGCATTCGATCGGGTTGCTGATCGGGGTTTCATACGGCGGAACGTCGCGAAACCGGATTACACAGGCAATAGGGTATACGCCGAAATCATCGAGACGCGGCTGCGTTCGTTTGTGCAGGGGAAAGGCTACTGCAATCGCGTGCGAAGAAAGGTGCGTTCGGCTGCGTTTTGGGAAAGGCTGAAGGACAGATGATCCGCGCTCGCAGCATTCGTTTGGATCGCCATCCACTCGAGCAGGTTGTCCGACCCTTCAAGCACGTAAGTCTCGCCTTCCTCTGCAGAAAATTGCAGGACCAGCATTCCGCCGATGGGCTTCGCCTCTCCAATCGAATCGTCCCGCAGCAAGGGCAACAGCGCTGACGGAAGAGCTTCCATCGCGGCATCGGACGGCGTGGCGGGCGGGAAGAATGGCGCCAGCCACGGTGATTGATCGCTGAGCGTCGGGATCGAGAGCAGATCCCCAGCCTTGCGAAAGTATCCACCCGGGAGGGATGCGCGTGCGGAGGCGATCGCATCCGCAACGGCCATTGCGGGTGCCTCGTTTGAGTGGACAACAATCAGTGCCTCAGGTTCGGAGTTGGTGATGACAACCAGCCCGTGCATCAAACCACGCCAGCGCTCAGGATTCGGTTCGTTGATGGAGAATCGATCGCGTGCGGAGTTGGTTCGCAGCATTGGCGCCAGGACGTTGACGAGGGTTCGATCTCGAACGGGAATCGTCTGCATGGCGTCGGACCAATCAACATTGCCAGTCCACAACATCCAGTACCATTTGGCGGCCGCGTCGAGCGAAATGCCCTCCTCGGATTTCAGGTAAATCGTTTGCCAGGGCGTGCCCCGATGGATTTGGCCGAGGTTCGCCAGGCTCAAAGGTTCGCCTTTCGGGAAGTTCCAATCGTTGGCCGACCAAACACGTGAATCCTGGAGTCTGTAATCCTGCGAATCGGGAACGGGTTTTTGCGGCTGGCCTCCCCACGGACTGTAACGCCCGCTGAGTTGATTCAAAAGATACGCGGAGGAAAAGGACCGTGTGGCAGGCTTGATGTCCAGGTTCGTGTAAGCCTCTGCCAGGTTTGTCAGGTCGTGAAAGGTATAATGCACGAGCGGATCATTGGCTTCCCAAACGATGACTCCCGCCAGTTGTCGCATCGGGGCGAATGGAGCTTCCATGACGAGGTTGGTGGGATTCTGGGCGATGGTGCCCTCAAACGAAGCGGAAGCGCCCAGCATGAATGCCTTGAATCGGGCTATCGCAGCGGCCCGGCTGCCACCGTGTGTTTGCCTGCCGTAAAAGCTCCATTCGGAGTCACTCGATTGCGGCAAGCCCTGTGAGATTCTTAATTGGTAGTTCACGCCCTGCAACCGTGGCGGGTTTGAGCTCCCCACGACATTCGTGTTCCATAAGCCATCAAAGTCCCGCCCATTCGTCCGCAGTTCCTCGCTGAGGTTTCGCTTTAGAGTTGGTCCTGAAAATTGCACGTAATCCAGGATACGCCCTGTTTGCACGTCGCGGATGAACACGCGGACATTCGCCGCGAGGTCGATCTGCAATGAAGGTGAAGTGAGTTCCAGCGGGTCGAAAGATCCACTCCAATCCTGGAACAGATTCGATCCAGTGTTGAACACCTGATTCTGCAACTGAACCATGTTGGTGAACCCCGGGATCACGAATGAATTAGTTCTGGGGGACGACCGGTTTGTGATCCCAGGCCAGCTTTCGAGGGCCTGTGCGAAATCGATTTCCCATTCGCGAGTCGCGGTGTACCCGGCGTTCCGGGAGAGAATCGCCCTTACCCTTCCTTCGGCCCGTGCCTGCACGGCATAGGGAAACGCATGGAGATACGGATTCCACAACTGCACTCCGAACTCGTGGTTGAGGCTGATGATCTCCTGCTGTCCAAAGGTGTAGGTGGAAAACATGGCCTCGCGGGACGGCCGGGACACCTGGACGCGCCGCGTCACCACGAAGATGCTGTTCAACAGGAGTTTGTTAAATCCAGGCAAACCCTTCTTCACGCCGATCACCCAGGGAACTTCATAGAAGTTTCCCGTTGCGGAAAATGGCGTTATTCCGTTCGCGACATCCGCGAGAAGGTTCGGCGTCGAGAGAAAGGCCGGATTTGTGGCGTCGACTTCCTCGTAGCCGCTGATGAAGAGATTCGTTCCTTCTGAAGAAAATGTGGGACGGAAAATCGTCGGATACCAATTGGTTGTCGTGGAATCGTAAAGATTGGCCGTGACCTGCAGCAGCCGATGCACTGACGGCGTGTAATGGTTTGTGGGATAGACCGGAATCCGCTGAAGGTCAATTCCAAGATCGGAGTGTAGCAATCGGCTTGCAACTTTCGTGAAGAAATGAACAGGCGAGTCGGTGGAGAGCGCGGCGGACGCGGGGACGACAAGCAAACTCAGGGTGAGTCCCGACAGGTACGCGATGTAGCGGAGTAGTGGTTGCATGGGGCTGGTCGGCTCCTTCAACGCGGAGAACTGTGGCAGATTCTTCATGGATGACCAGAGGAAAATCCGTGGCAACGGCCGTCTCGCAATCTGCGCGTGGCTGCTTAAAAAATGCGGGACTTCGAGTCTGTCGATTGTTATATCACCGCGCATGGCGAAATACAGAATCGGTGTGATCGGTGGGAGCGGGCTGTATCACATTGACGGGTTCACGAAACAGAAATGGGTGAAGGTGAAAACCCCGTTTGGCGCGACATCCGACGATTTTCTCACAGGCGAACTGTGCGGACGCGAAGTTGTCTTCCTTCCGAGACACGGGCGCGGGCATCGAATCCTGCCCAGTGAGTTGAATCATCGGGCCAATGTTTGGGCGATGAAGAAGCTCGGCGTGGCATGGATCATCAGCGCCAGCGCAGTGGGATCACTCCAGGCCAAGTACAAGCCGTGCGACGTGGTGCTGCCCGGCCAGTTTGTCGACCGGACCAAGCGTGATTTTGAGCACACGTTCTTCGGCCGCGGGATCGTTGCGCACGTGGCGTTCGCGGATCCCGTCTGCACGGAACTGCGACAGTTGCTTCACAAGAGCGCCAGGGCGCTCAAGGCTCGGGTGCACAACGGTGGTACATACGTCAACATGGAAGGCCCGGCTTTCAGCACGCGGGCAGAATCGATCGCCAATCACAAATCGGGTTTCGACGTTATCGGAATGACGAACCTGGGAGAGGCGAAGTGCTCACGCGAGGCGGAGATTGCCTACGCGACAATTGCGATGGTAACGGATTATGACTGCTGGAAGGTGGACGAGGAGCACGTCACGGTGGAGATGATCATTGAGAATCTCCGGAAAAACGCGACGCTTGCGAAGGAAATCATCGCTTCAACCATTCCGCAGATTCCGGCCGAGCCGGCTTGGCCGTGTCACAGCGCGCTGGCAAACGCCATCATGACGGATCGAAAGTGCTGGCCGAAGAAGACGCAGAAGGAATTGAGGCCGCTGCTGGCAAAGTATCTCTAGGGGGCAAACGGCGAACCACCCCGCAAATATCCCCGCAGACAGCCGCGGACGCGGCTGTCTGCGGGTGTGAGTTTTAGATCCGAGCCGATGTGGCGGTCTTCTGCGCCTTCCTCCCCTGCGTCTGGCGCGTGGCCGTCCGTGAATCGGGGGAGGTTCCGATGCTCGCCGTGGTCGCAGCCGGGGCTTGGGTTTGCATCTGGGTGCTGGCGTTGAGCTGGGCTTCAGCTTCGAGCCAGTGTTCCAGATCCCGCCCTTCGGGGCAGCCGCGTTCGACAAATATCTGGTAAGCGCGCGCGGAGATTTCTTCCTGGGTTGGTGTGTTCGGTTTCATTGCGTTCGGTTTGGGCAACTCTCTGGCCATACAATTCAATTAGTTTTTGTTTCGTTAGAAGGATGGGCTACAGCCCCTTCAAAATTCTGTTCAGGTCGCGGGCGTGACGCGATTCGTCTGCCGCCATTTCTTCAAGCTTCACCTTGAGTTCGGTGAGCCCCAGTTGTTCGGCGAGCTTGGCGTGCTTCGTGTAGTTTTCCACGTCTCCAAGCTCCAGCCGAAGGTCCATCTCAAGCATCGGCTTCAGGTCCGTCGTGCGGTCCCATTCCCGTGCCTTCATCTCGGGCTCGCCGCCGAGGTCCGTGATGATATCCGTCAAAAACCTCGCGTGCCCAAGTTCGTCGGGAATTTCCTTTTCCAGGAACTCCCGAAGTTCCATCCCGCGCAACCCGACCGCCTTCGCCGCCTGGTACGTATAACGCATGATCGTCCCCCACTCGGCGGCTAGATCATCGTTCAGGCCCCGGAGCAATTCATCATTGGCTTGCGCTGTTTGATTCATAATAAACACGGGGATTCTCCCCAAAATCGAGTTCGAGCAACCTTTCAAAGCCGGGGCAGCGCAACAATAGGGTAAAGACCTGAGAAATCGTGTTTCCGTGCTTTGCACGAACCGTGTGCCTTGGTACTGTGCCACCCTGTGAATAGTTTCTCGCCTTGGAGTCCCACGGCTGGTCTGGCCGGGCTGTGCTTTGTCGTAACCTTCATTACATCTGCCTTCGCTGCCGAACATCAGTTTCGGATGCCGGCGCCGATGCGGTTTCAAATCGATCATACGGATGCCCTTGCCAACTCGGCTGCGAAGTCCGCGGGACCCCAAACGCTGCGGGCGACGACGGCGGGGTCGACGAACGTGGTGGAACTCGGGGCGCGCGTGGTATTGCAGCTTCGCGAGCCGGCGCAGCTTCGACGATTTCTCGACGGGCGATCGCTCATAGTCAGTCGCACCATCACGACAAACACATTTGTCCTGCAGGCGCCGGACGCACGGACTGCTGTGCGCGAAGCCGAAGCGCTCTCGCGTGTGGAGGGGGTTCAGGCCTGTTACCCCGTATTTCGCCGCTCCTCGGCTTTGCACGGTCCTTACGCGCCGCCGCCGTCTGAAACGGATTACCTTTCGCACTGGCATTTGGAGCACCGCGTCAATGGCCAGCCGAGGGGCAACGACATCAATGTCCGCGCAGCCTGGCCTTTCACCCGCGGCGAAGGAGTCACAGTCGCTGTGGTCGACACCGGCGTTGAATTGGACCATCCCGAACTGCAGGCGGCCGTGTCGAATGGAAGTCATTGGAATTTCGTCATTAACAACCCCAATGGTTTCCCTGTGAATCGGAGTTCCGTGGGTGCGCATGGAACGTCTGTCGCGGGATTGATCGCAGCGAGTCAGAACGACCACCGCACGGTCGGCGTGGCGCCTTCGGCGAAACTCGCGAGTTGGGCCATTTTCGACACGTTCGGCACGCTGGCGAGCGACGAGCAACTGTTCGACATGTATCAGTTCTCATCGAACTCCGTGCATATTCAAAATCACAGCTGGGGTGCGGGAAATGGAAGCATCGGCCAGGACGGACCCGCATTGCTCGAATTGCTTGGAATGGAAAACGCCGCCACGGTCGGACGCAATGGGCTCGGAAGCGTGATTGTGCGATCTGCCGGAAACGATCGGCAGCTGCCGGCGCGGGCGGACGACGATGGTTACGTTTCAAACCCCTTCAGCATCGGAGTTGCCGCCGTCAACGTGGACGGCAAGGTCGCGAGTTATAGCGAACCCGGGGCGTCCGTGCTGGTCGGTGCGCCGAGCGGAGATTTCGAAACCGCTTCTGTTGGACTGTTCACAACTGACTTGCTGGGATCCGCCGGCTCGACACAGCTGAGCTTCTGCCATCCATTGTTTCCGGATTGCCCAACGAAGGACCTGTGGGACTACGCCTTTCAAACCGGGAACTCGGGCGGGTTTAACGGAACATCGGCTGCCGCGCCTCAGATCTCCGGAATTGCTGCATTGATGCTGTCGGCGAACCCTTCCCTCGGTTATCGCGACGTTCAGCAGATCCTTGCGTTATCATCCCGCCATTCGGATCGCACAGATCCAATGCTGCACACGAACGGCGCGGGATTCGTCGTAAGTCCAAACGTAGGATTCGGAATACCGGACGCAGGCATCGCCGTTCGAATCGCGCTGGACTGGACTCCGCGCGGGGAACTGATCACTGAAACCGTTCAGCACTCTGTTCCGGCGCCTGTCCTGGATGACTCTCTTCGGGTGGAGGTGGCAGGCGAGAATCTCGTGACTGGATTGAATTCCATTCGCTGCCTGCCGGGCCTGGGTTTGCATCCGGACGACCCAACCGAATTCCTGGAAATCGTCGACATAGGCCTGGCGGGAACGGTTCCGGCAATCGACCTGACGAATAAGGCCGCGCTGATCCTGCGGGGTGAATTCGATTTCGCCGACAAGATCGCCAACGCAGCCAAGGCGGGCGCGGCTTTCGCGGTGGTTTATAACTATTCAACGAACGTGAATCCCGACCTGGGTGGTGATCGCTTGAACGGTATGGCGGCGACAGATGATTCTCCAATCCCGGCGGTGTTTATTGGACACGGAGACGGGGAACGGTTGCGGGCGTATGCGGAAACGAACGCCACCGCGCGCATGCGGTTGCGGCTGCAAAGCACTGCCACAACCTTGAACGTTGATCGCACGCTGATTTGCGAATACGTCGGGCTGCGCGTTCAGACGGATCATGCCAGGCGCGGGGACTTGCGGATAACGCTGGTTTCGCCGCAGGGAACCCGCAGTGTGCTGCAGGCGTCGGGGTTCGATGCGAGTCCCGGGCCTGTGGATTGGACGTACTGGTCAACGCATCACTTCTTCGAGAGCAGCGCCGGAACCTGGACAGTGTTTGTCACCGATGAAGCCGCGGGCGTGACAGGTTCGGTCACCCACCTGAGCCTTATCATCCGAGGGACTGAGGTCGTGGACACCGATCGTGACGGCCTTGACGACACATTTGAGACAACGCAACTCGCGGGACTGCAGTCTGGACCGCGCGATGATCCCGACGGTGATGGATCGTGGAATGCGCTCGAGCAGGCACTGGGCACGCGGGCTGACATCAAGGCTGATGTCGTGCTGGATCTCTCGTGGTGGGAGCTTGCCGGAACCAAACGAACGCGCCTGACCTGGCCGGGTTCAACGAACCAGATGTTCGAAGTCCTGGGCGGGACGAACGTGTCGTTGATGAACGTCATTTCAAACGTGCCTGCCGCGTTCCTGGAGACGGAGTGGGTGGGGCCACATTACAATGGCGAACCAGCCCAGTTCTTCCGGGTGCGCGGAGTTCAATAACAGGCTGCGTTATTTTCATTGAAGCAAATCCTGAACTTCGGCGTATTATAGGTGTCAATTCACAGACACTATGAAATCGATGCGTATTATCTCCACGGCAATAGCCATGCTCGCCCTCGTTGGCGGGCCGCTTGACAGTGTTGCTGCGGATTCCAAACCGGCGGCCAAGCCTTACAAGCTCGAAACCTGTGCGGTCAGTGACGAGAAACTCGGCGGCATGGGCAAGCCGTTCGTGTTCGAACACAACGGGCAGGAAATCAAGCTCTGCTGCAAAAGCTGCAAGAAGGATTTCGATAAGAACCCCGACAAATTCCTGAAGAAGATGCAGGAAAATGAAAAGAAGGCCGCGGCGAAAGCCAAGGACGACCACGCGGGCCATAATCATTGATGCTTGCTGGCAGGACCAAGCGCAGGCAAATGGAGAACAAGATTGGTTTAGCGCGGGTCCTGGTTTGATGGCATTGTTTGCACCATGAAAACGGCGCTGGCAGTTGTTTGCAGCCTGTTGCTCCTCTGGACGCAGTTCGTTCAGGCGGGAGTGGCAGGAGCCAGCGTGGTTGGCTCGGCCGCGTCTTCTTGTTGTTGTGAGACGCAGTGCTGTGCGACCGATATCCCCCAACCGGAGCCGCAACCCGTTTCAGCGGCTCCGGGTCTCTCTTTTGGCAGTCATCTGCTGGCTCCGGTTCTGGCCGTTCTTGTTCGTGAACTGCCACAGCCCCAGCCGGCTTCTTCCGCTCCCCTCACACAGGCTCCGGCCACAGGCAGCCGCCTTTACGCCCGGAACTGCATCCTCCTGATCTGATTCGACGACTTCTCAAGCCCGTGGTGTGTACGCACAGGCGCACCGCGGAACGATGGCTCGTGTCGTGGAACTGTGCTTTCCCTGCAGATCAGTATGAAACGGTTCATTTATTTTCTTTTCGTAGCAACGGTTGTCTTCGATGCCGCCGTCCAGGCGCAGCTGGCAACCAACCACCTTGTCCTTGCTGCTGAATACCTGAGCGCGTTGAGCGAGGAAATGCGCACCAACAATCCTGCGCTGCGCGCCGCCCAATCGCGCACGGCCGCTGCCGAAGCGAACGTGGCCGCGGTTCGCACTTGGGAAGATCCGATGGCGCGAGTCGGGGGAACGGCGGCGGAACGCGAGATGCGCATGGACGATGGCGACGTGGCTTACGGCGTTGAACAAAAGCTTCCGTTGTTTGGACGGCCGAAGTGGACCCGACGCGTTGCCGCCGCGGAAGCCACCACTGAACTGGCGCGCTCAGAATTTCAGTTTCAACAAATGCGTGCGGAGTTCGCCCGCACTGCGTTCCGCACCGCCTTGGCGAGCGAAGTAGTCGCCATCGCCGAGGAAGATCTCGCCTGGCTCGAGTTGATGCGCCGCACCATGGATTCCAAATACGAAGCGGGGCAGGCGACGCTGGTCGAAGTCCTGCAGATCAGCAACGAACACGGCCGTCGAACGACGTCCCTGCAGACCGAGCGCGATCGACTGGGCGCGCAACGGGTAACGTTGAATCGCTTTCTTGGGAGAGGACACGATGCCGCGTGGCCGGATCTCCGGCTGCCGGAGGTTGCCGGCCCTGTGGTTTTCAACGAGAAACTGGTTGAGTTCGCTCTCCGATACGAGCCGAAGATTCTCGTGATTCGGGAGCAAATCCGGCAGGCCGCAGCCGCTGTTGAAGTAGCCCGGCGCGGGCGCTTTCCCGAAATCGGCGTCGGCCTTGAAGCGCGCCAATATTCCGGCGACGGAGATTTTCGGCAGGGCATGCTTGTTTTTAGCACGAGCCTTCCGTGGGTGAATGGACGCAAATATCGCGAGGACGTCAAACGTGAGCGCGCCAATCTCAGAGCGACGGAATTTGAACTCGAAGACTACCAGGCAGCGTTGCGTGAAGAGGTGCATCTGCTCACCGTCAAGATCGAC
The DNA here is from genome assembly GCA_035629175.1 of Verrucomicrobiia bacterium. Taxonomy (NCBI): domain Bacteria; kingdom Pseudomonadati; phylum Verrucomicrobiota; class Verrucomicrobiia; species Verrucomicrobiia bacterium. Next base: position 157,162 of record DASPIL010000067.1, read on the forward strand.
GCAGCGCAGCGAGAGGCATTGTTGTATCGCGACGAAATCCTTCCGCGCACGCGCGCGACGATGGAAACTGTTCGCGCAGGATGGGAAGCGAATCGAGGGACGGTGCGGGAGATGATTGAGGCGCGCCGCATGTGGCTCGAAGCCCGCCTGATGTACGCCCGCGCGGTGGCGGAGCAGTATGAAATGATGTCCGATCTCGTCCTCTGCTGCGGGCTCGGAGATCTTGCCGCACTCCAGATGCTGGGGGCCATTCCCGAAGCCGCCAATCCTGCCGGGTCACCATCCCAATGATTTCCAACACCATCATCCCACCACCAACAACAAACAAATAATGAAATTCATTGCTGCCAAAATCCACTGGGTCGGAATCCTCATGCTCGCCGGCTTTACGACCGCCGCTGGGGTCCTGTATTTCGACACGCCTTCGAAACCGGCAAAGAAGCGTGTCGCTGACACCACCGCAACTGAGCATATTCATGCGGCTGCGAGCGCAGATCACGCCGGGTGCAACCATGGTGCTCCACAGGCGGCAGGTACTTCGAGCGGTTGCACTTCGCACAGCGGTTGTGGATCCAGCGAAACGAAGGAAAAATCTGAAGGTTGCTGTGGCGGAAAAGCGGCGCCCCAAAAGATGGCGCTGCCGCCGGGACATCCTCCCATTGAGGGTTATACAGTCGCCGCCGACCCGCATGCAGGTTGCTCCCACGGCGCGGCGAAGCCGGATTCAACTCCCGCCGCTCACCCATGAACCGCCTTCCTTTCAGCCTGATCGCACTATTGATTGCGCTTGCCGCTGTATCGGGTTGCGGTGAATCGTCCGCGCCAGTGGAGAATGTCGCCAAAGCCGCGGCCTTCCACTGCCCGATGCATCCCACTTACACAAGCGATCGTCCGGGGGATTGCCCGATTTGCGGGATGAGCCTTGTGCGAATCACTGGCGGCGGCGAGAGCAAATCTGCTGCGAACATCCCCGGCCGGGTCGCAATCGTTCTCGCACCCGAGAAGCGACAGCTGATCGGGCTGACGTTATCAACGGTCGAAAAGCGGCCGCTGATTGGTTCGATTCGCAGTCCTGGCGTTGTGACGCATGACGAAACGCGTTACGCACGGATCGCCCCGCGTTTCGGCGGCTGGGTGAAATCGTTGCAGGTGAACTTCACGGGCCAGGCGGTCCAGGCCGGCGAACCGTTGTTCACGGTTTACAGTCCGGAGTTATTCACGGCGGAAACCGATTACCTCCTGGCCTTGCGCAACCTGCAGCACTCGACAAACAGCGCGGCGGCGCAAAAGGAATCCGCGCGTCATCTGCAGAACACCGCGCGCCGCAAATTGACGCTGCTCGAAGTCGGCGATAACGAAATCAAGGAGCTTGAGGAACGCGGCAGGGCCGTTGATGAACTCCAGGTGCGCGCGCCGATGTCCGGGCACGTCATCACGAAAGCCGCGGTCCAGGGCCAGGCGTTCGAGCCAGGTGAGATGCTTTATGAGATCGCTGACCTATCGCATCTCTGGATCCAGGCGTCGGTCCACGAAGCGGACTTGCCGCTGATTACTCTGGGACAGAAGGCAACGGTCACGTTTCCAGCGTTGGGCGGGCGGGCGTTTGAGAGTTCCGTCTCTTTCATCAGCCCTCACCTGGATCCCCAGACGCGCCGTGGCCAAGTGAGACTTGAACTGGCTAATGCGAAACACGAATTGCGTCCGGAGATGTGGGCGACTGTCGAGTTTGAGCTTCGGACCGATGACGTGATCGTCATTCCCGCGAGCGCTGTGATCGACACCGGGACGCGGTGGGTGGCATTTGTCAACGGCGAGATGAATCACCTTGAACCGCGCGAGGTAAAGATTGGCCAGCGCACGGATGAATACTTCGAGGTGCTTGAGGGAATCCGCGAGGGCGAGAAGGTGGTCACCCGCGCCTTGTTCCTTGTGGATTCTGAGAGCCAGTTGAAAGCCGCTATTTCAGCGATGAGCACAACCCCGGAGCATCAGCATTAGGGATGCAACGGGTGCTGATAACGGCTAGCGCACAAACGCGCTTTTTCTCCCTCTCCGCCGCGGAGCGGAGGAGAGGGGGAGCGTTTAGGCATTGGCCCACCGACGGCGGTTTGGCTGGATCAGAGCACCCTCTCCCCCGGCCCCTCTCCCGCTCCTGCGTCGCAGGCGAGGGGAGAGAGAATAGGCAGCACGATGAATGGAAATTTCAGTTTGCCTTGCCGCCGGCATTCTTCTCCCCCTCCGCCGCGGAGCGGAGGAGAGGGTTGGGGAGAGGAGGAGCGTCTAGGCAATGGCCAACGGATGAGGGTTTGGCTGGATTCGAACACCCTCTCCCCCGGCCCCTCTCCCGCTCCTGCGTCGCAGGCGAGGGGAGAGAGAATAGGCAACACGGTGAATGGAAATTTCAGTTTGCCTTGCCGCCGGCATTCTTCTCCCCCTCCGCCGCGGAGCGGAGGAGAGGGCTGGGGAGAGGAGGAGCGTTTCTGTTTTTTGACGGCAGGAGCTCGTCACGCGCAAGGTTCTTGTGGATTTTGAATAATTGTTCGTGGGTCAGGCGGGAGGTAGCGATTGTTGTGGCGTGCACGATCAACCGAATAAACGCCGGTCCGGTTGTGAAGAGCATTCCATATTTCCAGCAACACGCCATCGCGGTTCGTCCGCCACTGTCGATTCCAGAATCGCAGCTCAAGAACTCCTTGTTCAGCCAAGCGTGCGGACCTTCGGGCGTCGTGCGCCATCTTCCCTGGAACTCCATGCTCGAACCCGTCGAGTTCGACGGACAAGCAAGCCGCCGGGCAATAGAAATCGAGGAAATATTGGAGCATGGGATGTTGTCGGCCGAACTTGAATCCTGCGAAGCGGCCCGCTCGAAGAGCCTTCCACAACTCTTTTTCCTCGCGAGTTGCATCGCGCCTCAGTCGCCGTGCTTGCCCCGTCCTCTCCATGGACGCCAATTTACAAACGGATCATCGAGGAGACGAGAAAACTTTAGTAGAGACATCATTTGGCGCCGTGGATCCGAGCACCCTCTCCCCCGGCCCCTCTCCCGCTCCTGCGTCGCGGGCGAGGGGAGAGGAAACAGCCGATACGACAATCGGAATAACCAGTTTGGTTTGCTGACGCCCTTATTCTCCCTCTCCTGCTCCTGCTCCTGCGTCGTACGGAACCTGAACCTTTTCCGGCAATGAACTCCATTTCCAAACCGTCCCCAATGTCACCAAAGCCGTCCGATTCGCTCATCGAGCGCATCATTGAATGGAGCGCGCGCAACAAGTTCATGGTGTTCATGCTGGTCGGAGCACTTTTCCTCGGCGGCCTCTACTCCATGCGCAGGACGCCGCTCGACGCCATTCCCGACCTGTCGGATGTCCAGGTTATCGTCTTCACAGAATGGGAAGGACGCAGTCCAAATCTCGTCGAGGACCAGGTCACCTACCCGATCGTCACCAAGCTTCTCAGTGCGCCGCGCGTTCGCGTCGTGCGTGGCTATTCGTTTTTTGGATACTCCTTCGTTTACGCCGTTTTTGAGGATGGCACCGACATTTATTGGGCGCGCTCCCGTGTGCTTGAATATATGCAAGGGCTCGCAGGCAGCCTCCCCGAAAATGTGACTCCAACGTTGGGACCTGATGCGAGTGGCGTCGGATGGGGATTTCAATACGCACTCGTAGATCGCAGCGGACAAAACGATCTCGCGCAACTGCGCTCGTTCCAGGACTGGCACCTCCGATACTGGCTGCAAAGCATCGAAGGAGTTGCCGAAGTCGCCACGTTCGGAGGCTTCGAAAAACAATACCAGGTGGAGATCGATCCCGACCGCCTTGCTTCATACAACATCGCGCTTCCCACCATCGTCGCCGCCATCCGAAACGCGAACAACGACGTTGGCGGCCGGGAACTCGAACGGTTTGGGACCACTTACCTCATTCGCGGCAAAGGATATATCCATTCGCTCGATGACCTGCGGCTTGTCGTCGTGGGCGCCGATTCCAGGGGAACGCCTGTGCTGCTCAGGGATGTGGCGAGGAACATCGCGGTTGGTCCCGAAATGCGACGCGGTGCCGGGGATTTCAACGGGGAAGGCGAGACGGTCGGCGGCATTGTCGTTGTTCGGTATGGGCAAAATGTTCTCGAGGTCATCGATCGCATCAAAGCCAAACTCGAGGAACTCAAGCCGTCGCTCCCCGCCGGGGTTGAAGTCGTTTATACCTACGACCGTTCCGAATTGATTCGTCATTCCATCGCCACCCTGAAGGACACGATCCTTGAGGAATCCATCATCGTTGCGATTGTGATTGTCATCTTCCTGCTGGATTTCGGCGGCGCCGTTCGTGCGATTGTCACGCTGCCCATTGCCGTCGTGATGGCGTTTATCCCGATGTATCTAATGGGCGTCACTGCCAACATCATGTCGCTCGCAGGCATCGCAATTTCGATTGGTGTCCTCACCGATGAAGCCGTGGCGATGGTAGAGAACGTGCACAAGCGATTGGAGCATGCGCCGCCAGGTCTTTCCCGGGCGCAACGGCAGGAGATCATCATTGCTGCATGCAAGCAGCTCGGGAAACCGCTGTTCTTTGCGCTGCTCGTGATCACGGTCAGCTTCATGCCGGTATTCACGCTCGAGGCCCAGGAAGGGCGGCTGTTCAAGCCGCTCGCCTACACCAAGACTTTCACGATGGCCTGCGCTGCGCTGCTGTCGATCACGCTCGGGCCCGCACTGATCGTGCTGATGACGGGCGCCAAAGTCATTCCCGAGCATCGCCACCCCATCAGCCGCGTGCTGCATCGACTGTATTATCCGTGGGTCAGCGCTTTGATGCGAAGGCGAATTCTTTCGATCGTCATTGCAATGGTGGCGATTGGATCGGCCATTCCGATCTACACGAAGCTGGGATCGGAGTTCATGCCACCCCTGAACGAAGGCACCATCCTTTACATGCCGACCACGTTACCCACGGTTTCGATCACGGAAGCCACGCGGTTGATGCAAATCCAGGACCGGATTTTGAAGCAATTCCCGGAGGTGCTCACGGTTCATGGCAAGGCGGGCCGGTCAGAGACCGCGACGGATCCCGCTCCGATGGAGATGTTCGAAACGGTCGTGCAACTCAAAGCGCCCGGGCAATGGAGAAAGATTTCGCAGGAGCGCTGGTATTCGAACTGGGCCCCTGAGTGGTTGAAGAGCGGGTTGCGCAGGATCTGGCCCGATGAACGGTCAATCACGTGGGACGAACTGATCGCGGAAATGGATGAAGCGATGACGATTCCCGGGCAGGTGAATGCCTGGACCATGCCGATCAAGGCACGCATCGACATGTTGAACACAGGCATCCGCACACCTGTGGGAGTCAAGATCTTTGGAACCGACCTGAAGGAAATCAGCGTTCTCGGGGAGCGCCTGGAAGCGGTGTTGGGCGCTGTTCCGGGAACCCGCAGTGCCTACGCGGAAAGAACCATTGGCGGCCTGTACCTGGATATCATTCCCAATCGAGCGCAAATCGCGCGATACGGGCTCAACGTCGAGGACGTGTTGATGATGGTGGAGACAGCCATCGGCGGAATGTCGGTGGATCGCACGTTTGAAGGCCGTGAGCGCTACTCAATCAATGTTCGCTACAGCCGCGAGTTGCGCGATGACCCGGAGAAGCTCAAGCGCGTTCTGGTGCCCGTGGCAATGGGTGGAACCGCAGTCGGGCGAAGCGATGAAGCGGCCGGGGGAACGACGAGCATTGGAACGGTGACACAGGTGCCTTTGGGCGAACTTGTGGATATTCATACGACGACAGGACCGCCGCTCATCAAGAACGAGGATGGAGCGCTGACGGGATGGGTGTACGTCGACGTGGCCGGACGCGACATTGGAACTTACGTGAAGGACGCGAAAGCGCGGGTGTTTGAACAAATCCAGCAGGCGGGCCTGTTGCCGCCTGGATATCGCATTGAATGGACTGGACAGTATGAATACATGCTGCGGGTTCGCGAACGGCTGCAGGTGGTCGTGCCTCTGACGCTCGTTCTGATCTTTATATTGCTGTATTTCAACTTCCGCAGCTTTGGGGCGACCGCGATAATCCTGCTGTCGATCCCCTTCGCCATGACGGGCAGCATTTGGCTGTTGTGGCTGCTTGATTACAACCTAAGCATCGCGGTGTGGGTGGGGATCATCGCGCTGGCCGGGCTTGCGGCGCAAACAGGCACGGTGATGATCATCTACCTCGATGACGCCTTTCACGCGTATCAGCGCGCCGGCCGCATGAACACGCAGCACGACCTGTTTGAAGCCATAACGTACGGAGCGGTGCAGCGCGTTCGGCCAAAGTTGATGACTGTTGGAACGACGATCCTGGGATTGATTCCCGCCATGTGGGCAGCAGGCGCGGGTGCTGAAACGATTCAACGGATTGCAGCGCCAATGATTGGAGGACTGCTGACATCGACGATCCTTACCCTCGAAATTGTTCCTGCGATTTACTCACTCTGGCGCGGACGGCAGGTTCAATGGGTGAAAGGACCGAAGCCTCCGCGCAAGACGTGGAAGGAGTTAAGCGTGGGCTTTGCCGAGTTGGAACGCGGTGAACACGGTTATCCATCACAACCTGCGCCAACGACCTCAGTGCCTGTTGTGAACGACGATGTGCGCCGCGGTTCAACCATCGGCAAATGGCTCTTGTGGATCAGCGTGGCGGTTGCCGCCGCACTCGCTTTGATATTGTGGCAGCGCAGGAATGCCGCGACGGAAAAAATCTCGCCTGTGTTTCCGACGAACTCCGTCGAAGCTGCGGCCGCCCCGGCGTTGCCGCCCATGGAACTCAGCGACATGCAGCGTGAAGCGTTTACGTCGCTGTTGCAGACGGTCGATGCGATCACTTCCAGCCTGGCGGCCGACGATCTGCAGCGATTCAACCGCGTCCAGGCTCAATGGTCCGAAGCCCTGCAACGGGCGCTCGCCGCTTTTCCCGCGGACCACGCCTGGCATCCGCTGTTGCAGCGCATCGCGGGCGCGCCATTGTCGGCAGCCGGCGACCTCGGGCAGGCGCGCGAGCAGTTTTTGCCATTCAGCAGCGCGGTAGTGGAATTCGTCGCAATCGTTCGGGAGCAGGACAATCGATCGGCTGGCCTGAAAATCTTTCGCTGTCCCATGGCGCCGAAGCCGGGGCGATGGATGCAATTGCAAGGTCCCCTGCGAAACCCCTTCTTTGGTGATGAAATGCTCGAGTGCGGAACCGAAGTGAGCGTCAAGTCAGCGCTGTGATGTATTGCGTCTCCGACAGGTAATGGGGGAGTGTGAAGGGAAGGACGTGGTAAGGTGCGGGGGATTTGCGGATTGTGGCGTCAGATTGTTCTCCCTCTCCGCCGCGGAGCGAAGGAGAGTGTTGGGGAGAGGAGGAGCGTTTAGGCATTGGTCGACGGAGGAGGGTTTGGCTGGATCAGAGCACCCTCTCCCCCCGGCCCCTCTCCCGCTCCTGCGTCGCAGGCGAGGGGAGAGAGAATAGGCAGCACGGTGAATGGAAATTTCAGTTTGCCTTGCTGCCGGCATTCTTCTCCCTCTCCGCCGCGGAGCGGAGGAGAGGGTTGGGGAGGACCTTCCGAAACTTGCCAGATACGAGTTCTTCGCCGACTATCCTCGCATTCCAGAACGATTGTTCGAGATGCGCGCCACTACGTCGATATCACAGAAGCCAGGCCAGGCTGCAAGCAACGGCACGGGCAAGAAGAACGCCTTCAGCGAAAGCGCGGCGTGGCGGGACGTGGGCGCGGGCTGGCAGCCGCTGTTTGGGAGTTTTCGCGGCGTTGGTTACAGCATCGAGTGGCATGATTTTCTCGCAAAAAGGGACTTCGACTGGGCGGCGAGTTTTCATCCGGGCTGCCTTGAACTTTGCCTGAACCTGGAAGGCACGGGCTTTGTGGAAGGCCGCGGCGGCCGCACGGACTTCGTTCCCGGAGTCGCGGGATTCTATTATCGGAACAACGACGCGCTGAAGGCTGAGCGCAAATCAGGCGAGCGCCACCAGTTCCTCACGGTGGAATATGCGCGACCCTTCCTCGCCAAGCATCTGGCCGGCACGGAAGCGACCTTGCATCCGGTCGTGCGGGCTGCGGTGGAGGGCAAGACGGCTGAATCAACGGCTGGACTAGTGACGAAGCTCACGGCCGCGCAGCAACAAATCATCGCCACGCTGCGCCAGCCGCCGGTGTATCAGACCGCGCAGGCGGTTTGGTATCAGTGCAAGGCGCTGGAACTTGCGGTGACCTTTTTCATGCAGCCCCCGCCCGAGGAGGAATTCTTCTGCACGCGGCAGCAGCGGCTCGCGCAGGAACGGGTCGAACAGGTGATCTTTCTCCTAAAGCAAGATTTGGCGGAGCCGCCGTCGCTTGAGGAACTTGGACGCCAGATTGGCTGCAGCCACTTTTATCTGAGCCGTATTTTTTCCAACCACACGGGCAAGACGATCACGCAGTATCTTCGGCAGATGCGCATGGAACGGGCGGCCGAGCTCCTGCGTTCTGGCGAATACAACGTGACCGAAGCGGCCATGGAAGTGGGATACTCAAGCCCGAGCCATTTCAGCCAGGCCTTCCACGAAACATTCGGCTGTTGTCCGGGCTTGTATCCGCTCAAAACGCCGACGCAGCAGCGATAACGAAATCGCGCAAGGCTCGGAAGCGGGTAACATCGCTTATTTCAGCTATCCAATCTTGCATTTCGACGTGCTGGGAAATGCCTGGTCGGGTGGCGTGGATCGGGCAATTGATTGGGTTGTTCGTTTCTTTGCCGAAGGAACGTTCTATGCATTGTTCTCCCGTGTTCCTCGGATTTGATCCGCAGTTAACTCGCTGCGAATTTTTTGGAACCTGCGGTCTTTTCATCACTCACATTCTGGAAGCCTGTGTTTTCGTTGAACGAAATCGGGCGCGCGTGACAAGCGAGTGTGTTCGCTTGCTGGATTCGCCTCCACCCACTCGGGCGGACACGCGATTTGAAAATCATCTCTATATCCTGGAGGCATTCATGCATTGCAAAAAGTGCGGGTGGTTGATTTCGTCAGTCCTGATCGCGGCCTTGCGAGCGCAAGGCGAGCCTTACTTGCCGGCCATTGAACGCGGCAACGTTGCAATTTATCTGTTGCCAGTGGCTACAGGCATGGCAGCGCCCGACTATGCCATCAGCCCGCCCGGCGACACCAACCGGCTCTTCGTTGTCGAGCAGAACGGGTTGCTGCGCATTCTGGAAAACGACGTTCTTTTGCCGGGTGCCGCGCTCGACCTGCAAAGCCGTGTGCAGCCGCCGTTGAACGCCGCGAGCGCCAATGACGAGCGAGGATTTTTGGGACTTGCATTTCACCCCGGCTACTTCGATTCACAGAGCGCCGGTTTTCGCACGCTCTACACCTATACGAGTGAACCGATTCCCGCAAATACGCCGCCCACATACGTCGCTCCTAATGGCGCAACGCAGGGATACAAACTGGTGATCAGTGAATGGAAGATCTCTGAAACAAACGCCAACGTGGTGGATCCCACGTCCCGCCGCGAACTCATTTCGTTCGGCAAGAACGCCAACAACCACAATGGGGGAACGATCACCTTTGGTCCCGATGGTTATCTGTACCTTGGACTGGGTGACGGAGGAAACGCCAATGACGTGGGCCCGAGCCATATCGAACCGGGCGGCAACGCTCAAAACCTGACGACGCCTCTTGGAAAGATGCTTCGAATCGATCCCATCGATCCTGCGCTTACGGGAAGCAGCACGAACCCGATCAGCGCAAACGGACAGTATCGGATTCCCGCCGACAACCCGTTTCAAGGCGCAGGGGAGGTTCCTGAGATTTACGCATATGGATTGCGCAACCCGTATCGATTCTCATTTGATCGCGGCTCGGGCGACTTGATTCTTGCGGATGTCGGCCAGCGCAATATCGAGGAGATTGATCGCATCGTGAAGGGCGGCAATTACGGGTGGGCGGTGAAGGAAGGTGAGTTCCTGTTCGACCGGGCAACGGGCACGATTGGAAACCCCCCGGGTAATCACAGCCCTGGTGTTCCAGCGGGAATGATCGACCCGATCTCGGGGCCGGGCGGAACACTGCAGTATGACCATGGCGATGGCATCTCCATCACAGGCGGGTTCGTTTATCGCGGCACTGCCATTCCGGAACTCATTGGGAAATATGTCTTTGGCGATCTCGCGTTGCGCAATTTGCCGCCCCGCGTCGACGGCCGCATCTTCTACGCCGATCTTGAAGAGGGCATCATTCGCGAATTCAGGCTGCCGCAATTCGTGGATGACCTCCTCCCCGGCGGCCTTACAGTCCACGGTTTTGGTGAGGCTGCTGATGGCGAATTGTACGCCCTTGTCACAAACACTGCACCCAATGGCAACGGTGGAATTGTTTACAAGTTGGTGGCGATTCGACTTCAGCTCCGGCAGTTGGAAGATAGCGTCGAGCTGTCGTGGCCGGTGTCGGGCGGCACATTGCAGGTGCAGACGAACGCCGTGGATGGGATCACCGCGGAATGGTCAACCGTCGCCGGTTCTGACCAGACGAATCGAGTGGTGGTTCCGCTCGATGCAGCCGGCTCCGGCAGTTTCTTTCGCTTGGTGCATCCGTAAACGCAACAAACCGCACCGGACGTTGCGCAGGTTTCTCCCGACGAGTCGCGACTGTATCGCAGGCTTCGAGCCTGCCGGGCGTGGATCGCGCCCTGCAGGTTCGGGGGCCCGCGCCGCGAGTTGCGAAGGCTTTCGCGGTCGGAATCGCCAGCTTTCAAGCCTGCTGCGGAACCGCTCAGGGCTTTCGCAAACGATAGAACATCTGGCTGCCTTCCAGCGCATTCGTGATGAATTTTTGATCATCGTGAATGATTGGAGACACCGGATGCGGAACCCAGTTTGCGCCGGGGAGATCGTCGGATTGTTCCAGGCTGAATCCTGCTGAAGCTGCGGGCCATGAAAGGATCAGGTTTCCATCGATGGCTTCAGCGCGGAGTGCCTCCGCTGCGATTTGAGCTTCGGGCTGGAAGACGATGTAATCCAGCTCAAGGACATGACCGATGCTGGCGACGTTTTTTCCAGTGATGGTGAACCGCAGCTCGTGCTGGCTGTTCGACGCGACTTCCACGATTCCGCAGTCGAACTGTTTGAGCATATTTGTGGAGAGGAAGTTTGCAGGCGGCGAATTCGTGGCAAGAAGATATACGACATTGGTTGCGGAATAGGTGTCGTGCTGGGCACCTGCGGCCCGCAATTCCCCGGCACCAGAACCAAAGGCAGGCTGGAATTGTGCCCCGTCGGGACGCGCGTTTGCGACAACCAGGAGGCGATAGCGCCCTGCAGTCAGGTTCGTAATTGCCCAGGAGACGCTTGCGCCGACGCCTGCTGCATTGAAGCGCGCCGCTTGCCCGCGGCTGAATGCGAGGTTGGCAGTCGATTGCAGGACGCTGCCGGGGCTCGGGGTGGCTGCACCTGATTCCGCCTCGAATGCATTTGCCGGAACAATCGTATAACTCTGCCCGGCGACCGTCGGAAATTCCCACAAACCCGGGCGGACCATCGGCGTGTTTACAAAATCGGATCCTGATTTAACACCAATCGGCCATTTCGAACGCACGCGGCAGGTGTTGCCGAGGGTCGACAAGATCGTTGCGGAAGCGAGACGATTGCTCTGCCATTCAATATCCACCTCGAATCCGCCTCGCGCGCGCAGGCCGGTGACGGCGCCATTGGTCCACTTTGATGGCAATGCAGGCAGGATAAAAACTTCACCGCGCTGACTTTGCAGGAACAACTCCGCCACGCCATTCATCATTCCAAAAATGGCGTCCACCTGCCGGTTGGGATTGTCGTGGAACACCAGGTTGGTTGAGCACTTGGGATCTGCAATCACATTGGTGGCGTAGTAATAAGCGCGCTCGGCATCGAGCAGCCGCGCACGCAGGTTCATTCGCCACGCCTTGCCCCATCCGATGTCCCCGTTTCCGCGAATGTCCGTTGAAACCTTCGCTGCCGCCGCGACACGGGCGTTATGGAACGGAGTGATTGTTTCCCCGGGCCACAGGCCAACCAAATGGGACATGTGCCGATGCGTGTCGCCAGGCTCGTCCACGTCTTCCAGCCATTCCTGTAATTGTCCCAGGCGACCGATCATCTGGGGCGGCAGGCGATCGCGCATCTGCAGCACGTTTGTCCGCAGTTCGGCGTCAATCCCGAGAATCTCAGTGGCGGTTGCGATGTTGTCGCACAGTTCGCGAATCAGTTCATTGTCCATGGTTGGGCCCGGGACATTTGGAACGTCGTGATCAGGATGATTGTGCTCTGATGAATAGGAAGGGTTGGTGACCAGCCAGTTGGTGTTCGCGGGATGCGGAATCAGGAAATCCAGGAAGAACTCGGCTGCACTCTTCATGAGCGGGTAGGCGGTGTTTGCGAGGTAGTTGGTGTCGCCATTGAATTCGTAATGCCACCAAAGATTTTGACAGAGCCACGCCTGGCCGGCAGGCCACATGCCATCGAAGTTGTTAATCGGCGCCGCGCCGCGCCAGAGATCGGTGTTGTGATGCACGACCCAGCCAGGCGCTTCATAGAGCTTCTGTGCCACTCGACTGCCGGTCACTGCGAGATCCTGCGCCATCGAAAACATCGGGATGTGCGATTCCGGCAGGTTGCAGACTTCGGCCCCGGCGTAGTTGAGTTCCTGGTTGATGTTCAACGTCATCTTGCTTTCCCAGGACGGGTTTGTCGTTTCGTTCCATTTGCCCTGCAAGGTGAGCGGCTGCGTTCCTGGCCGTGATCCGGAGATCATCAGATAGCGGCCAAGCTGAAAATACAGCGTCGAGAGATTGGGATCGTCGCCCTGAGGAATGCGGCGGATGCGATGGTTGATCGGCAGATTGGTTTTGGCACTGGTGCCGAGGTCGAGTGACACACGCCGAAAGAGCGGTTGATAATCGTCAAGCTGGCGCTGGCGCAGTTCGCCATACGTTTTCTCCGCTGCGGCCGCGATGTTGTTGGAACAGAGCAGGGAGTAGTCGGCGCTGAGGTCATCATATTTCACGAAGTTCGACGCAATGCTCAGCAGCAGAATCACGGCATCGGCATTGGTGACGGCCAGTGACGAACCTGCCGGAGTGACGGAACCGCCTTCTGCAATGACTCGGACGCGCGCCTCGTATCGAATGGCGTTGGTAAGGCCTGACGCGAAGTATTCCGGCCTGGGCATCAGGCTGACGCGGGCGTTCATCACGAGATCATTCCCGGCCGCCATTATGGAGTGTTCGGGCTGCGGATTGCTGAATGCGCAGGTAAAGCTGAGCTTTGCCGCGGCGCTGGCCGTAAGGCGGATCACGATCACCTTGTCCGGAGCGCTGGCGAAGACGTCGCGGTTATAGGTCGTTCCGCTGTGCCCGTAACTGACGCAGGCCGTGGCGGTATCGAGGTCAAGCGAGCGGCGATATTGCGTCGCGCCGCTGTGTGCGAAGTTCAGCAACAGGCTGCCTGCCGGTTGAAACATCGCCTGCCTGAGCGGCACGCTCATGAATTTGTTTTTTTCGGTCGTGGAGATGGATTGTCCGTTGAACACCTTGGCGCGAATGCTCGCGAGATTTGCGGGCGTGGCGTTTGGGTTTTCGTAGAAATGCGGCTGGCCCGTCCAGATCGTTTCCTCGTTGAATTGGATCTGCTCGCTGTTGACGCCCCCGAAGATCATCGCTGAAAGTTTTCCATTCCCCACGGGCAGCGCTTCCTGCGTCCAGCTCACCGCGGCATTCGTGTACCACAAGACCAGCGGGCCGGGATCGGCGCGGAGCGAAAGGGCGAAGGTGACGAAAAACAGTCCCGAAAAGATGCGTGCAACTCGGCTCATGACGATGGAGAACGCAATGTGCTGAAAAACCGGCGGCAAGGCCATCAGGCACCTGCCAGTTCGCTTGCGAAAATCGCCGGGAGCGGGGATGCGGGTGCAACATGCCGACAATAATTCGCAAGCGACGGGCGGCAGCGCGCGCAGCGCTTCTCTAGTTTTTGCCCCACGCATGAATCCTTCTTTGACCCGATCATTGTCTGCGCTCGTGATGGCCCAGGGTGCAGTGGCTGTCGCTCAGGACAACGCCGAAATCCCGGCCGCGACATCGTCCGGCACGAACGCACCGTCGCAACTTCCAGACGTGGTGGTGAGCGGCGAGGCTGATTCCTTCAAGCCTGAAAGCGTGGGCTCCCCGCGTTACACCGAACCTGTTCGGGACATCCCGCAAACCATCACCGTCATTCCGCAGGCCGTCATGCAGTCCCAGAATGCAACGACCTTGCGGGACGTCCTGCGAAACACGCCTGGAATCAGCATGCAGGCCGGCGAGGGCGGAGTGCCTGCCGGTGACAATCTTTCAATCCGCGGATTCAGTGCCCGAACCGATCTCTTCGTGGACGGCATGCGTGATCTGGGCGGTTACAGCCGCGACGTGTTCAACGTCGAGCAGGTCGACATCGTCAAGGGGCCCGCTTCAACCTACACGGGCCGCGGGTCGACGGGCGGCTCGGTGAACCTCGTGACCAAGACGCCGCGGATGAATGATTTCTACGGCGGATCCCTGGGCTTCGGAACTGACGAGTACCTGCGCGGGACGGTGGACATGAACCAGCCGTTGAACAGCCTCGGTTTGAGCAATTCCGCTGTTCGCTTGAATCTGTTGTATCATGAGAACGACACTCCTGGGCGCGACTTTGTGGAAAACCAACGGTGGGGCATTGCTCCGTCGCTTGCGTTCGGGCTCGGAACACCCACGCGGTTGATCTTCACCTACATGCATCTGGATCAGGACAATCGTCCCGATTACGGAATTCCGTGGGTTCCGAATACGCTATCTCCGGCCACTTTGGCGAACTATGGCCTTGATGCGGGCGACATCAATCACGCGCCGCCTGTCAGCTTCCGCAACTTTTACGGGTTGAAGAGTGATTATGAGACTACGCGCACCGACATTCTCAATGCGCGGGTGGAACACGATTTCAATGACGTGCTGACGCTGCGCGAGCAACTTCGATTCGGAATGGTGCGGCGGGATTCCGTGATCACAGCACCACGATTTAATACAGCCACCAATCTTCCCGCTGCCCAGGCGATCAACCGTCAGGCGCAGGGACGCGACCAATACGACACGATCTACGGCAGTCTGACAGATTTGCTGGCGAATTTTGAAACGGGGCCCGTGGAGCATTCGACCGTGACCGGTCTTGAGCTTACTCGCGAGGAGTTTAAGAACTACGGCCGCGCGTTCTTTTCATCTGTTCCTGGCCCCGCGACAGCTCCGTTCGCAGATTTATATAATCCGAATCCCAATGCCGATCGGTTTGGGAACCTGCGCCGCAACGGCAACAGGAACGAAGCCACTGCGGACACGCTCTCTCTTTACGCATTCGACACATTGAAGGTCGGTGAACATTGGGAGTTCACGGCTGGAGTACGGTGGGATCATTTTGATGTGGAGGCCGAAGCGTTTACGCCGTCCGGCAGCACGACTTTGCAGCGCACTGACGACATGGTGAATTGGAAGGCTGGCGTTGTTTACAAACCGGTTGAACAGGGCAGCGTTTACTTTGGTTTTGGAACGTCCGCAAATCCGTCCGCGGAAGGTTTAGTGCTCAGCACGAACCTGAACAATGCGGCCAACATCAACCTCCCGCCGGAGGAGACGCGTTCGTATGAACTTGGCACCAAGTGGGATCTCTTCGACGCGCGTTTGAGCGCGAGCTTCGCCTTGTTCCGCACTGAGAAGTTCAATGCACGGACGATCGATCCCGTCGATTCGACTGACGTCATCGCGTTGAATGGCGAGCAGGTGGTGCAGGGAATCGAGTTAGGGCTCGCAGGCAGGATCACGCGAAACTGGCAGGTGTTCGCAGGTTACGCCTACATGGACAGCGAGATCACGAAGTCTGACAACCCCCTGGAGGCCGGGGCCCGGGTCAACAACACGCCAGAGCACTCGTTCAACCTTTGGACCACATATCGACTTCCTTTCAATCTCGAAATCGGCGGCGGCGCCTTTTACACGGGAGAGCGCCTGAATCCCACGGCGCCGCCCAACACCCGAACCGCTCCCGATTACTGGACCTTCGACGCCATGGCCGCCTATCACATCAATCGCAATGTCTCGATTCAACTCAACGTGTATAACCTGGCGGACGAGGAGTACATTGACCGCGTGGGCGGCGGGCACTTCGTTCCTGGGCCCGGTCGATCAGCGACGTTGACGGCATCGTTTACTTTCTAAACGCCATGCTGATCAACATCCCGAATGTCCTGAACCCCGATCAGGTTGCCGAGGCGCGCAAGATCCTTGAAACGGCGGAATGGGTCGATGGCAAGGTCACGGCCGGATACCAGTCCGCCAGAACCAAGGACAACATGCAGATCCCGGAAGGGCACCCGGCTGCGCGGCAGGTGGGGGAAATGATATTGAAGGCGCTGAGCCAGAATCCGCTGTTCCTTTCCGCCGCGATTCCGGCGCATGTCTTTCCGCCGCTGTTCAACAGGTATTCCGGCGGGCAGTCGTTCGGAACACATGTGGATAATGCGGTTCGCCAAATTCCTGGAACACCGCACCGCATTCGCACGGATCTGTCTGCGACGCTTTTTTTCTCGGCGCCCGACGAATACGACGGCGGCGAATTATGCGTCGAAGACACATACGGGGTTCACGCGGCCAAGCTTGCGCCGGGCAGCATGGTTCTTTACCCCTCAACCAGCCTGCATCATGTGAAGCCCGTCACGCGTGGCACACGGCTCTGTTCGTTTTTCTGGCTGCAAAGCATGATCCGGGAAGACAGCCAGCGATCGATCCTGTTTGACCTCGACCTCGCCATTCAGCGCCTGGGACGTGATCATCCGAGCCACCCTTCGGGCGTCCAACTCACCGGTGTTTACCACAATCTGCTCCGCCAGTGGGCCGAGATCTGAGCATGCGATTTCGATCCATTATTTTCTGGCTGCACCTGTGTGCGGGTGTGATTGCGGGTGTCGTGATTGCCATCATGTCTTTCACGGGCGCGGCGCTTGCATTTGAAAAGCAGATCACTGCGTGGGCCGAACGTGATTCCCGAACCGTCGCCGTTCCAGCGGAAGCTTCCGCCGCGCGCCTGCCTATCGATGATCTCGTGGCTGCAGTACGAGAGAAGCAGGGTGGACACCGGCCGGCCACGATTGTCGTGGCGAACGATCCCGCGGCCGCGGTGATGATGGGATTCGGCCGCACCAATTCGGTTTATGTGAATCCGTATACAGGAACGCTTCAACCTGTGAGCGGACAGGGAACGCGAACGTTCATGCACGTCATGATCGAGTGGCATCGTTATCTCGGCCGGCACGATGGCCAGCGCGCCACGGGCAAAGCGATCACAGGCGCGTGCAACGCAGCCTTCGCGGTGCTCGCCATCACGGGTTTGTATCTGTGGTGGCCGCGGAAGTGGAACGCGGGGGTCTTTCGATCGGTGGCCGTCATGACATTCCGCCTGCGCGGCAAAGCGCGGGATTGGAACTGGCACAATGCGGTGGGATTCTGGACTGCGCCGATCCTGATTGTCCTCACCCTGACCGCGATGCCGATTTCCTATCAATGGGCGGGAAATTTGATTTATCGGATGACGGGCAGCCCGGTCCCGCAACCGGGACCGCCGGGTGCGGCAACGCCCGCCGTCGTTGTGCCCGCGCCTGCCGATGGCACGCGTCCGTTGCGCCTGAATGAGTTGCTTCTTGCGGCACAGCGCGAGGTTCCGGGCTGGAAGGAAATCACGCTCCGCTTGGGCACTGGTGGACGCGGCGGAGCAGGGCGGCGCAATCCAACGCCTTCGCCTGCCGCTACGACCAACGAAAGCACTTCTGTGACGGGCGGCATGGAATCGCAACGCCGCGCCGAGCCGCCACAGCCCGTGATGGTCGCGATCCGGGAACGCCAGGCGTGGCCATTATTTTCTTCGGTCCAGCTGACGTTCGATCCCTTCACGGGCTCTGTGCTGCGAAAGGAAACGTTCAGCAATTACAACCTCGGACGCCAGGTGCGCTCGTGGACGCGTTTCCTGCATACGGGCGAAGCGCTGGGTTATGCGGGCCAGTTCGTTGCGGGCCTGGCTTCATTGGTCTCGCTGCTGCTTGTCTGGACCGGATTCGCTCTGACATGGCGCCGGTTCTTCAGCAAAACCAAATCGTAAATGCCATGCGACGGCCGCTGGTGCGGCCCGGGAGATGAAGCGATGAATACGGAGGTTGAACAGAGCGCGAACGACTTGACCCTTCGCGGCATTGCCCTGTTGAACACGCAACAAACCGCAGCTCTGCGTGAAGCAATCTCGTTCTTTGATCAGGCGATCCACCTTCGCCAAACGCTTCCTCTCGATGCACTGCCGTGGTCACGGTACGGATTCATCGCGGGCTGGATGAATCGTGGTGATGCGCTCACACGCCTTGGCTCCCCTGCAGAACTCACGGACGCCGTGCGATCGTTTGACCGCGCCCTTGCAGAGTTGCGCTTGCTGCCACTCGACATGAGCCCGTTGTTCCGTCAGCGACTCGCAATCGCGTGGCTGAACCGTGGGATCGCCTCGCAGCAACAGGGGACTCATGCTGCGCTGCAGGAGGCATTGCGTTCGTTTGAGCAGTGCGCCATCGCCGCGGAACATGCAGCGGTCAGGCAATTGCCTGAGGGACGCGAATTGCTGGCCGCCGCTGCGACCAATCGAAGCAACACGTTGCTGCAGCTGCCGGTTCCACGTCCGTTGGAGGCGCGGGCGGGTGTGCGGGAAGTTCTGGCCGGGTTGCGCGATGGCGAGCAATCCAATGTCCGGCTCGCAGAGATCGGACTCCGCTCGCGCCATGTGCTGTGCCGGTCGCTCGCGCTGTTGCTGACCAAACCCGGGTCGGCTGGCGATTCGAATCAATGGCTGGATGAAGCCACTGAAGCGGTGGAGCAGGGGCTGGCGCTCGTGAGCCATTGGGAAAGCCGGGGTGTCAGCAGCTTCGCCCCGATGCGGCTGGATCTGTTCCGATTCGGAGCGCGCGTGTACCAAACATATCAACCGCAGTTCCTGACGGAGTTTCTGCTGGAGCAAGTGGATTCCCGCAGCAATGCAGCCGCGATGCACGCGGCTGCATTGGAAGCGTTATGGCGCGCGGCAGCGGACGTCCCCGCGCGCGGCGGGCTTGCGGTGAACTCGCAACGCTTTGACGAACTGTTGCGTGAGCTTGCCGACCTGCGCGTGACAGAGGAAAAGCTGGACAGCCTGCGCCGCCGATCAGCCTTTCATTGAGGCTTCAGGCGTATTCCTGGATGGCTTCCTCGCCGCCGCGAATCGGATGCGATGCCATTAAGGGCTCCTCGGGATTGCGAAAATCGATGTTTGCGAGATCTGTGTAATGACGGAAAACGTCGACGTTCTGTATAAAGCCGGAGAACCGTTCGCAGCCAGGGCCGAATGCCGTCACGGGCACGTAATCCGAAGTGTGCGCATTGCTGGTCCAGCCGACGGAGATGTGATTGGCGAGGAGCTGGCCAAGTTGCACGACGTCGGAGTTCATCGCGTCATAAACCGGCGCCCCCTTTTTCGCGAGATACGCCTGGAACAGCCCTGCCTTGCGATCCGGCACAGCATACCCCGTCAATTCAGCCACAACCTCCTGGATGTGTTTAATCTCAGGAACGAAGTCACCGGGCGGACGTTCGCCCGATGCGGAGGAGCGCTCAGGATCGTGAACTGAAACCGTGGGACGAGGACGGCGCAATTCGCGGAGAATGCCGCTGAACGAAGCCTTGATGCCTGCCAGCTGCTTGAACTTGCGGGAGCTGTCTCGATATCCGTCGCCTGAACCATTGACGCCCATGTTGCCGTTCCCGTGATCGGTCGTGATGACTACCAGCGTATTGGGATGGCGCTTTTGGAAAGCAAGCACGACATCAAGCGCTTCATCAAACGCAATCAAGTCTCGCAACGCCGCCGCGGCATCGCAGCTGTGCGCGCCGTGATCCACGCGTCCCCCCTCGACCTGCAGGATGAACTGGTCATTGCGGCCGAGCCACTCCAGCGCGCGGCCCGTCATCGCCGCAAGGACAGGCACGCGTTCCATCAATCGCGGATCGGAAATTTGATCGAGGGTGTATGGCAGGTGGCTGTCGGAGAACGTGCCGATCCAGCGCTTGCTGGTGGGCGCGGAAGCCAGATCGGAAGCCGTGCGCATCACGTGATAACCCGCAGCCGCGAAGTCCGCCCGCAAATCACGTTTGTCGCGTCGTCTTGCGGGATCGATGAATTTGGAGCCGCCCCCGAGCAGGACGTCCACGCCGCGCTCAAGGTATTGCTGCGCGATTTCATCGCCTTCACCGCGGCTGTCCGTGGCGGCGGCGAAACCGGCCGGAGTTGCGTGTGTGATCTCCGTTGTCGTGACGAGTCCGCGTTTCCAGCCGGCCTGGGAAAACAGTTCGTAAAGCGTGGTGAGCGGTTTGCCCGAGGGCAGTTGATTGACGACGCCGTTGCGCACGCGCGAACCCGAACCCCAGCTCGACGATGCTGCGGAGGAATCGGTCACCATTGAATCCAGCGATCGCATGTTCATTAGCCCCTGCTTCACCCCCGGCTGGTTGGCCAATGCGATCCAGGTGAGTCCGCGCTGGCGAAGTTGATGCGACAGGTAATCGGCGCACGTCAACGTTCCCAGGCTCATGCCGTCGGCAACCATGTGAATGATGCGTTCCGGTTTTTGACCCACTGTGGCGGGTGCATCCGCGGAGCGGGCGATAAAAGGAAATCCAGCTGCGGTTCCAGCGGCGAGCACTGAACGGGAAACAAACCGTCGACGACTAATCATGCCAGAGAGTTAAGCCAAATTTGAGAAGGTTCAAGCCTGAAGGACGTGTGGGGAAACCAGCGAGGTGCATCCTGGCGCTGCCCCACGCGACAACGGCGGAGGAGCGCGGCGTTTACGCCGCTTGAGCGTTGGGGCTGAGATGCGCGCGGCCAGGTTCCATCGCTCCCGCAGGTTTCACGCTGAAGCAGGCTGAAGCCCTGCGCTCCGGCGCGGTGTAAGATGCGCCGATCGCCGCATTCGCCCGGTCCGTGCCTGCAAAGGACCGGCAATTTATCGCAAACGAACGAAAGCGGTGAGACACGGGAAATGGTTTCGTAGGCACCGTGAATTGCGCCAATACGATTCAACACGGGGCGGTCCTGGCAGGATCGCCGTCTGTGAACCGCCCTTCCCGGGCCGTTCCTTCCGCGCAGCCAGAAGGAGATCCAGGATTGCAGGTGCTCACGTTGGTCCTCTGGGTTGGATTTCTAGCCGTCGGCGCGCTCGGTTTCCAGTTGTCCTATTCACGACCGCAAGCGCCGCTGCCCGAGCCCGCACCCCTTCAGGCCCAATTTCTTAATGTAGAACTGACGCAGGAGGAACTTCCCGACATCGCTCCTGCCGCGGCCACGTCCGTGCCGTTGCCGGCTGCGGCTGCTTCCATCCTTCAGCCCGTCATGGAACCCGCGCTGCAAGTCGCGGAATCTTCCGCCGCAATCGCGTTTGCAGTGCCCGTATCCGCGCCCGCCCGGGTCGTCCCCACGCATCAGGCAAGTTGGTCCGCGGATGCCAAACCGGATGCGCGTCCCGTGCCGCCCCCCGTTCAGACCCTCACCTTCGGGCGGGGCGAAGGACGCCAGCCTGCTCCCGAGTATCCCGCCGTCGCACGGCGCCAGGGGCAGCAAGGTCCTGTCACCGTCAGTTTCGTGGTGGGTGCCGATGGACGCGTGATCTCAACCGAACTGGCTGAACCGAATCGCTGGCCTGTCCTGAACGAAGCTGCGATGCGCGACATTGCCCGCAAATGGCGTTTTTCCCCTGGTCCGGTGCGCGCTTACAAGGTCGTCATCCGCTATGAGCTCGAAGGCTGACGCACCCGCGGCCGGATTGATTTCATGTTCGCTAACGTTGTTGTTGATTACTTCCTTAAAGGCGGCCCGATCATGTGGCCGATTCTCCTATGCTCCATCGCCGCGCTTGTAGTCGTCGTGGAACGTTCGCTCTGGTGGTGGTCGCTGACAAAGCAGACCCGCGCTCCGGAGCTGGAGAAAGCATTTGACGCGATTAGTCGCGGAACCTTCGACAACGCGCTCCAACTCACCCAGGAGACCCGGAATCCGTTTCTTGCAACCGTTCGCGAGGGGCTGCTTCACGCGCACACTTCCATGCTCGGTGCGATGCAGTTGCACGCGGAGAATGAAGTGGAAAAGGCTGAGAAACGCCTGTGGATTCTCAGCACGTTCATCACGCTCGCGCCGCTGCTCGGCCTGCTCGGAACGGTCACGGGCATCATGCACTCGTTCAACTTTGTGGGCGATGACCAGCTTGCCGCGACCAAAGTGAGTGGCGGCATCGCCGAGGCGCTGATTGCCACGGCGTGCGGGCTGGGCATCGCGATCCTTTGCCTGCTGCCGTACAATTATTTCAATCGCCGGCTCGCCCACCTTAGGTCGCGGCTGGAAAGAACCATCAATCACGTCGAACTACTGGTTGAGTCCGCAAAGCATCACGGCCACAACCTGGATGAATTCGCCAGGCAACACTCCGCCACGGCGCGCGCTTCCTTCCGCTAAGCCGCCGCAGTCTCGAACGTTCGTTCAAGCCCCACACGATCATGCCTGTCAAACTTGGATCCCGGCAACGCTCCGAGAATGAGGCGCGCATCGAGATCATCCCCCTGATCGACATCATGTTCTTCCTGCTCGCAGCGTTCATGCTCGTCAGCCTCAGCATGGTAAACATGAAAAGCGTCAAGGTGAACCTGCCCACTGCAACCACCGCGAATCAGGAATCCCGCAACGACTTCGTCAGCTTGTCCGTCGACAAGTCCGGGGCGGTCTACTTGAACC
Source organism: Verrucomicrobiia bacterium (assembly GCA_035629175.1). Taxonomy (NCBI): domain Bacteria; kingdom Pseudomonadati; phylum Verrucomicrobiota; class Verrucomicrobiia; species Verrucomicrobiia bacterium. The sequence goes on from DASPIL010000067.1 coordinate 180,056, forward strand.
AGAATCTCATCGGGCCCAACGAACTCGTGCAACACCTGGGCGCCTGGCATCGAACCAACGAGAATGTCCGAGTGTTCATCAGCGGCGACCAGGAGGCGCGGCACGGCGACATTGTCCGCGTGCTCGACCTGGTGCGTTCCACGGGAATCCAAAAGGTTGGTTTCGAAATCCGCAAGGTTTCGAAATGAGCCGGCGCCTGCAGATCGCAAACCTGGCAGGCGTTGCCGCCCTTGCGTTTCTCTGTGTTCTGCAATGGCGTCGTGACCGCGCGATGAACCTTGAGGTGAACCGGCTCGAGAAGATTCGCATCGCAGGCGAGCAAACAATCGAAGACCAGGAGAAGGCGCTTAAAGGGTTGACGAGCGATCTTGCGCTGTTCAAGGAGCAGGTGACCACTGCCCGCGGAGAGCTGGCTGAATTGCGCGACAAGGAGCGGTCGCTTGAGAGCGACAACCATGAGCTGCTGCAGGTGCGCGCGCAGCTGCGCGAGAGCATTACGAACTGGATCGAAGCCGTGAAAATTCGGGATGAACGGCTGGTCGAGGCCAATACGCGCATTCAGGATCTTGCAGAGCGGCTGAACGATTCGATTCGCAAGTACAACGAGCTGGCGACCAACTACAACCAGGCTGTCACGAATCTGGCGAAGCTGCAGGGTGCTGCACGGCAGTGAACCTGGAGGAGGTCTCCGCCGCATGGCGCGCAGCCTTCAGGCTGTTTCAGCGTCAAGCGCGTTGCCAAGACTGTGGGACTTGGCTGCGCGCCCGTCAGTTCCAGCGTTGAATCGGCCTGAAGGCACGCGCTCCGACGCCCCGCGATTTACCCTTTTCCGTTTTGCGTGGTGCGCCTAGCTTAGCGCATCCATGAAGACCATCGCCTTGCTTTCCGTTCTCTGCCTGAGCCTGGAATTTTCCCGCGCCGATGAAGGCATGTGGCTGTTTAACCAGCCGCCGCGCGACATGTTGCGCGAGAAATATCAGTTCAATGCGAGCGAGGCCTGGCTGGAACATCTTCAAAAAGCATCGGTCCGATTCAACTCGGGCGGTTCCGCAAGTTTCATCAGCGAGGATGGATTGCTCATTTCCAATCATCACGTCGGGCGCGATGCCATTCAAAAACTCAGCACGGGCCAGCGCGACCTTCTTCGCGAAGGATTTCATGCACGCACGATCGGGGAGGAATTGAAGTGCGTGGACATGGAGTTGAATGTCTTGCAGTCGATTGAGGACGTCACCGCGCGCGTGAATGCAGCGGTTCCTCCCAGTGCTGATCCCGCTGCAGCATTCGCAGCCCGGCGCGGGATCATCGCTGAAATTGAGAAGCAATCGCTTGAACAGACAGGACTGCGTTCTGATGTGGTGACGCTGTGGCAGGGCGGGGCGTACCACCTTTATCGCTTCAAGCGCTACACCGATGTGCGGCTGGTGTTCGCGCCTGAAAATTCCATCGCGAGCTTCGGCGGGGACGTCGACAATTTTGAGTTTCCGCGTTTCGACCTGGATGTCGCATTCTTTCGCGCTTACGAAAACGGCGCGCCCGCCAAGGTGCAGCATTTCCTGAAGTTTTCAACGTGGGGCGCAGCGGAGGGCGAGTTGGTGTTTGTGACTGGCCATCCCGGACGCACCAGCCGGCTGCTCACTGTTGCTGAGCTGGTTGACGTCCGCGATCGCGCGTTGCCGATGCGGTTGACGCGCTTGAACCGCCTCGAGGTGCTGCTCTCGCGCTGGAGTGAGCGCAGCACGGAAAACGCGCGGCGCGCGCACAACTACCTGTTCGGGGTGCAGAACGGACGAAAGGCATTGAACGGCCGCCTCGCGGGCTTGCTTGATCCGGATCTCATGAAAGGCAAGGTGGATGCCGAGAACGCGTTGCGATCGCGGCTTCAGGGCGCGGAGCAGGGCACGGAAGCCCTCGGAGCTTACGATCGAATCGCCGAAGCCACCCGGAGCATTGCATCGCAATCCATCCGTCACGATCTGCTCGAAGGCGGCCAGGGATTCAATGCCGACAGTTTCGGAATTGCCCGCACGTTGCTCCGTGCAGGAGCTGAATTTCCGAAACCGAACGGTGAACGTTTGCGCGAGTATTCGGATTCATCCAAAACGTCCCTGGAGATCAGCCTCTTCTCGGCGCGACCCATTTACACCGACCTCGAAACTGTGTTGCTGACGGATTCGTTGACTGCGCTCGCAATGGAACTCAGCGCGGATGACCCGCTGGTTCAGGCCGTTCTTGCGGGCCAGTCTCCGCGGGACCGTGCGGCAACGTTGATTCAATCCACCCGGGTGCGTGACGTGGACTTTCGCCGTCAGCTCTATGCCGGGGGAGCTGAAGCGGTCGCCGCGGCGAAGGATCCGATGATTGAACTGGCGCGCTTGATCGATGACGAATCGCGCCGGCTGCGAACGGTGGCGGAGGAACAGGGCGAGGTCCGGCAGCAGGCCCACGCGGCAATTGCAAGGTCGCGAAATGCAATATTAGGTAAGAGCGGTTATCCAGATGCGACCTTCACCCTGCGGCTGGCATTTGGACGCGTGAAGGGCTACGAGGAAAACGGCCAAGAGGTTCCATCCATGACAACTGTTCGCGGATTGTACGAGCGCGCGCATGCCATGGAAAATCGGCCGCCCTTTGCGCTTCCGGAAAGCTGGGTGAAGCGCCGCTCCCGCCTCAACCAAACCACGCCGTTCAATTTCGTCAGCACGGTTGACATCATCGGCGGCAATTCCGGCAGTCCCGTGGTTAACCGCGCGGGCGAGTTTGTTGGAATCATTTTCGATGGCAATTTGCAAAGCCTGCCCTGGGACTATGCGTTCGACGACGAGGAAGGCCGCGCGACGTCCGTGCACTCGGCGGTGATCCTGGAATCGCTCAAGACGGTTTATCGCGCCGAATCGCTCGTGCGGGAAATTACGAGCGGCCGACGCGGGAAGTGACTCTTTGATTGCGGCGGCGCAACAGCAGCCAGGCGAAAAGTCCGATCGCGAAAACGGTGTAAACGGCAGGCTCAGGAACACTGGGGACCGTTCCTGCTTCGGCAGGACTTAATCCATGGCGGTCGTACTGTTCCTTTGTTTCGAGAACGACTGCACCGGTCAAGGGCGTCACCAGTTGATTTCGTGCAGCCAGGGTCCCGGCTTCCTGCTGCTGGTGGGCTGCGGACAGCCGCAGCGACTCATCACGTGCCCACAGACGTTTGACGTGAAGGCTGGCGACCCTGCCTTCAGCTGCGGCCTTGGTGCGCTCGCGCTTCAGTTCAAAACCTGAGTTCGACTGCGTCAGCGAATCCACCACCCGCTCGGCGTCATCGGAAAACGATGCCATCCTCGGTGTCCGCTCAATCGATGTATAACCGTCCAGCTTCTCGATGAGGCGGTCGGGGCCATGGCCGGCTTGCAACTCGATGATTCGCGTGCGCCAGGGATTCCTCTCCAGCCGCTGCCGCAAACCGTTTTCAGAACTCAAAAGAACAGGCTCCGGGCCATGAATCCATAGAACACACCCATCTTCCGTCTGAGACACGAGATCCCATGCAGCTTCGAGAGCAGGAACGTTGTCCTGTCCCCCTTGAAAACTGGTCCGGGAGATTCGCTCTTTGAAAACCCGTTGGCGCTCCGTTGATTCCGTCGAAAGCGTTTCGCTGAAGCTCTCGCCGTCGTGTCCCGCGATGAACAAGGCAGCCTCAAGCTCGGCTGGAACTTTATCCAAAGCCGCAGCAATTGCTTGAGCGTGCGGTTCCATGTTCGAGGATCCGTCAACCACGATTGCCACCCGCTTTACCTTCCTTGCAGCGCGCGGTTGCACGCGCTGGCGGAACGTTTCGCCCGTGTCATCATTGGCAAACACTTCTGTGACGAGTGGATCGCGGGCGACCGAAATGAGATGGCCTTTGCCGCTCAGTTCGGAATCCGGGATTGCGGCCCGCAACGCGAATGGCCGCGTTGCCGACTGCGGTTGAGCCGCCTTGGAAATCCCGTTGGCCAGCGCCGACGTGGATTCAATCCAAAGGTCGTGCTTCACCCCAGGCTGCAAGGCGAAGTTGCGCTCGATAAACTTGGGCCAAAGAAATTGGCCGCGTTCAGCAGTCGGAAGAATCAAAGGCACAGTCATGCCGAGCTTGACCTTCATCACACCTCCGTTCGGCGGCACTGGAAAACATTGCATCAACACACGGTCGGGCCCGCACGTGGTAACGAGGATCGGATCGCGGCGCTGAACCACGGCAACTTCTTCGTAGGCCTTGCGCGCCTGTGACCGCGTTCCGAATGCAGCCTCCCGTTCCTCCCCGTCGATCCACAGGGTCACACGCGAAACTACTGCGCCGGGAGGGAGCGCTACCTGGGCGCGGGCCTCGCGCTGCATGCGGGACACGTTCTTGAACTCCATGATCCATTCGCAATAAACCAGTGCTGCGTCGGGCTCCGCTACTGCATCCATGCGGGAACTCATCAGCGAAAGCCCCTTTACCCGTTGAGCCACTTCCTGGCCTCCCAATCCCTCATCCCAGGCGAACTCATCCTCCATCATGGTCCAGCGGCCCGCGCGCGTGTAAAGTTCGGGCGGAGGTTCGGAGTTGAACGGCCGGCCCGTTGCCCGATAAAATGCTTCGCGCGCCTGGTCCGCTGATACATCCCTGCCATCGCTCGCAAAGGCGCGGATCAAATCGATGTTCAACTCGCGGCGCAACGACCCGTAGCAGGCGCGGAGCATCACTTCGCGATCGCCGAACCAGCGGAGAACACGGATGCCGTGGGCGCGGGTGTCGGGGTCTTCTGAAGTCGATTTCGCGAGGCCGTAGTAAGTGGCGGCGGTGGGAAACTGGACCAACAGAAGCAACGCGATGGAACCAACGACCCCAATCCAGACGCGGGGAAATTTTCGCGGTGCGAAACTGCGGCGGTATCGGATTCCCAGAACTGCCGTTGCTCCCAGCGCGATGTAAGGTGCCAGCGGAAGCAGTCCCGAGCCGAAGAAAATCACGGCGAGAAACGCATACGGGATGAACCCGATGTACATCACGGAATAATAGATGCAGATGCCCAGTGCCGCTGCGTTGCTCCACGCCAGGAGGCTCGGATGCGCCGCCTTCTGCTCGCGAGCGGCTTTCCAGACGATCCAGTTGATGACGGGCACTGCAGCCACTGCGACCCAGTGCAGCCATGTTGGAAACGGATCAAACAACGCGCCCGCGGAGGGGGCGAACACGGCTTCCACAAGGAACGTAATGAGCGGGAGAAACACGCCGGGAAACAGCAGCCCTACGCCTGGGGTGGCCGATGCGCGCGCGGGCGGTGCGATGGACGATCGGAGACTCTCGGGTGGTTCTCCCATACGAACCAGAATGCGCCGCACATCCTCCTCGGTCACAAGACTGACCCCAGCGTGGCCCACTTCTTCTTCCACATGTCGCCGCAGATCTTCATTCACCTCCTCAACGTCCGCTCCCGCTCCCGCCAGGACGGGGCGGGAGCGCGCGCAATATTCGTTCAAGAGTCGTCGGGCGGGTTCCGTCCATTGAATCATAACTACGCTCCTGCTTTCTTTCGCAACCGGTTTACGTTGCGATTCAGTTCGGTCATGTACGTGTTCATCGCGTCCATCGTTTTGATCCCCTCCCGTGTTAGCGAATAATACTTCCTTGCCGGCCCTGTTGAAGATTCTTCCAGGCGGGACGCCACCAAACCCGCGACGCGGAGACGCGACAGCAGCGGGTAAACCGTTCCCTCCGTGACCCCCAGGCCATGGTCCTCCACGAGGGTCTTGACCAGGTCGTATCCGTAACGCTCTTCGTCCGCGAGGGCGTTCAGGATGCAAAGCTCAAGCAAGCCTTTGCGAACCTGCACCGTCCAGTTGTCGAAAAATTCGTCCATGGAATTCAATGCGCCATGTGGTGGAAAGTCTCGCCTTGTCGTGCGGGAAGATTGGCTAGTGGCTTAAGCATACTACCTTGTATGGCATAATACCTTGGCCGGAATGTGTCAAGTGTGGTTTGTGGGCTCCATGTGTGATGAGGCGTTATGGATCTGGCTGCGCGCCCGCATCGAACGACCGTTCCGCGCGGTTGACTTATCGGCGTCCGTCCGACAGGGTGCTTCCATTCCACTTGTCCGCTGTCAACGATTCGAACCAACCCATCACGTGAACTCTTTAAAACGTTGCATCACCCGGCTCGCGCCAATCGTTGGTTGGCGCGTGTGGATTCCGGTCATTGCTTTGTCCATGGCGCCTCGGGCTGCCCAGGCGCAATCCGGTTCCGGCCTATTCATGCGGAATGCCCAGTTCGTCTTCGCGGGCCTGAACACTAATAATAATCCACTCGCGCTGATCGACGTCGGATTCAAAAGCCGGCCCGCGTTCGTTGATATCGATGCCGACGGCGACCAGGACCTGTTCGTTGGCAGCATGAACGGAACGATTCATTTTTTCGAAAACGTTGGCACTTCCAACAACGCTGTTTTCGCGGACGAGGCGATCACTCCACAGCTGTTCTCCGGTGTCGATGTGGGATCCGACAGCGCGCCGGCGTTTGCTGATCTTGACAGCGATGGAGATTTTGATGCCGTCATCGGGCATTTGGGCACGGGCGTGTTTTACTATGAGAACACGGGGGTTTCCAACGCGGCGAATTTCATCCTGCGGACGGGAACGAATGATCCGTTCGACGCCGCGCAGGACGGCCTCGGCGGACGGACTTCTCCCACGTTGATTGACATTAACGGCGACGGGAGGGTTGACCTTGTTTCCGGAACCTCGGGCGGAACCTTGCAATACTGCCAGAATACCGGATCGCTGACCGACCCTGCGTTCACGTTCATGGAAGATGATGAAAATCCCTTCGACGGTATTGACGTAGGCATCGAATCGGCGCCGTTCGCTGTGGATCGAAATGGCAATGGGAGACCCGAGGGGTTTCTCGTCGGCCGCCAAAATGCGGAGCTGCGCGTGGTGGTTCGCAATGGCGTCAACGGTCCGTTTAGGATTCCCGGCGACATGGATAGTTTTCCGCTTGTTGACATCGAGGAAATCGACGGCCGATGCACCCCGGCGATGGTGGACCTTGACGGCGACGGTTTATGGGAGTTGGTGATAGGCGGGGACCTTGGCAAGGCTTACTACCTGAAGCCAACAGGCCTTTCGTTTTTTTCGTGGCAGGGCCAATACTTCACGCTGCCAGCACAAGCCACCAACGCTGCTCCAGCCGCCGACCCTGACGGGGATCGCATTGTGAATTTTCTGGAATATGCGATCGGCTCATCACCTTTGGTCGCCAGCAACGATTTCCATTTTTCTGCTTCCTTGAACGGCCTGGGTCAGTTCACCTTTTCACTTGCTGTCCGGGATGATGATCCGCAACTCGCCCTGGCAGCGCAGGTTTCCGGCAACATCACGTTCGAGGCTCCCACGCTTATCCAACCGGTGGTCAGCGATCCCGACGTTGACGATGGCCTCAAGACCCTGACTTTTACGGACGTTTCCGGAAATGGCGCAGGCCAGAGCTTCCTGCGTTTGCAGTTCAATGTACAGCCATAAGCGGCGAGGGCGTCCAGGAACAGCTGCCTCGTGAATGGTAGGGTGGCCGGTGAGTCTTGATTCCCGCGCAGACGAGGGGTGCATGGCAAACGACGGCCTCCTGCCCGCCAGTCGCCAGGAAAGTGCAGCCCTGATTTCAAACGCCATGGATCACGACCCTGCTTACAGGAATTGTCGTGGCGGTGTTCTCCGCAATCTTGTCCGTGCGCGAAGCAGGAAGCCTCTGCTCGATCGGCACCCTGCTCGCGCTTGTCATTGTCTCGATCAGCGTTCTTGTGCTGGTAGAACGCTCTTGTCGCTTCGTCAATCATCTCTATTGCAGCCAACCCCGATGTGTATCGATTCGCCCGACGTTCGGTGTCCCGCTCCAGAAGGGAGTCTCGAGGGTGAATACTCGCGACCAATCCTGCGGGAAGAATTCCATGATCTGCTGTAATCCCATCCACCGCCAATTGCAGCGCATTCCTGAATTGGCCGTTCAGCGTGGGTTCCTAAGCTGTCCGAAAATCGGAAAAGGAAAGCGTCACCACGCAAGGGATCGGGCGTGGTGCGCAGCCAAATCACGTGCTCTATCGCTTGCCCTTCGGATTCGCCTGAGTCTCTGCGATTCCGGTGAGCAGTTCGTCCGCAGCTTTTTCTTCGTTTAGTGTTTCATTCAAAGTTTCCGCGGCATCCGACTCGCCCAATTGCTCGGCCCAGGCGCAGAGGGTTCCGTAACTTGCAATCTCGTAGTGTTCGACCTTTTGCGCAGCAGCGATCAACGCGGCGTCCAGAGCCGAAGAATCCTTTTGCTCCTTCATGAGGTCCGTGGCCTCTTCCACCAGGCCTTCCATGGCGGCGCAGGTTTTCCGCTTGATGGTTTCGTCGAGAGATTCTGCAACCTCTTCGAGGCGCTTCGCATGGGTTTCGGTTTCAGCGAGGTGATTCTCAAACGCCTCGCGGAGCTCGTCGCTTTCGGCAGCCTTTGCCATTTTCGGGAGCGCTTTCAGAAGTTGTTTCTCCGCGCTGTAGACATCCGCGAGTTCGTCAAGAAACAGTTCTCGCAGATCGTTGTTTTCGGATTCGGTTTCCTTGGAAGGAACGTTACGCCCAGCCTTTTGAGTCTTATTTCGCTTTATCATAGAGAGCCACGTTGTTGGCGGACTGAAATGCCGGCAATCGGGTGGAAACCCCGGTTCCAGCACCCCGATTCACTTGCGGGCGTAGTGAGTTCATCGGCGGTCGTTCGATCCTGACACCGATGCAATTGGTTCTGTGACGTATAGCTTCTGCGTTCCGCTATTACCGCCAGAAAGAAGATGACGGTTGAGACCAGCACGGCGCGGGTGGCAGAGCGGCTTTGCAGCGGCCCCATGCGAACGGACAGGAAGGCGATAACCATCGAGGCACAGGACGTCAGGCCGGTCGGCAATAGCATCAGTCAACGAATCACTTGCGGGCCCGGGAGTCCGGGGAGATCACGTGCTTTCGACCCTCTTTGTTCATCAGGGTTACAGTCGTGTTGCCGTTCTTTGTCAGCGCATGTAATCCCGGGTTTGTCAGGTTATCGAGAAGGACGAGTCCTGATCCGTCTTGGGATGCGGCGATTTTAACGCGGATGGTTTCCCTGGCGTCGCGCAAACGAAAAACCGCTTCTCCATTCGTCTCCACGTTCAATGATGCCCGCACGCGGCCTTGATCGTCCACCAGTTCAATCGCGCGGGCTCGTACGATGGACTGCACGCCCTGGAGAGGATCCGGCTTTTGCTTCGCCGCCAGGCAAAAGAGCAGAACGACGTTGATGACCACAAGCACGGGCAGGGCTTTCGGGATTTTCATGGATTCATAATGACAGGTATCCGGCGGGAAGTTGTCATACCGATGTAAAAGTCCTCTCCTCGCGCCCATTGTTTCCAAACCATCCTTCGTTGTGGCTGGCGTCCGATCTAGAATTCAAATCGGTAGCCAAGTCCCACGCTGTTGACGCCTCCCTCGTCGAAGACATGCCCTCCCGACTTGTGATCATTAAATATCACGAGCTGGTGCTGCGGCCAGCGCGGCAATGCGAAAGTGAATTGGATGGGCCAATCGACCTTCAAATGCGATCGCTCTTCACCAGGATGCCGCTCTCTGTCGATCTCGTAGATGCGGCTCGAATACGACAAGCCCAAGCCCACGAAGAACGTCGTCCTCACCCAGCGGTTCCACGGGAAATCCACCCATCTAAAACCTGCGCCCCCTTTGTATTCGGGGAACAAAGAGCCGTCGTTCTCATGCGCGAGGGTGAGGGCTGCGTAGGGTTCAAACTGAGGCTTCAGGACACGCTCACGGAACGGGATCTCAAACCTTCGGGCCGTCCAATTCACCATGAACAGGTAAAGCTCGCCTCCCGCATCGCCTTCGGCCCGGTCGAATCCTCCAGCCAGAATTTCGTGAACGTCACTGTCCGAGATGACTGCAACTCCGAACAGGAAACTCCAATCCTTTTCCGGAGGCGTCGTCTCAAGCCTCAGCGAATCGACTGTCGCAGGAAGCGGGTTGGGGTCTGGTGATTCCGAGGTTGATCCACTGCAACTCAGCGCTGCGGCGGCAAACAGGAAGACAAAATAAAACCGCCGCATCAACGAAGACATGTTCGCCTCTTACTTCTATACCTGCTGCCACAAATCGTCTTTCCCAAATTCCGGGCAGCAGGAGCCGCTGCCTTCGTAGCAGTTCGGGCAGAGGCTTCGGTCGCCGATCTGAAAGGCGCCGAAAACTCCGCACGTGTCGCAAATTGCGTTCTCGTCAAGGCAGGAAGCGTTTTTTGAATCCACAGCCGCGTCTGGTTTTTCCTGTGTCATGCTCCGCTCAACATCGCCTGTAAGACGCCGACTTCCAACCGGATTATTTTGATCCAGCATCGGAACGATTTATTTCGATTCCACGCAGCCAATCAAATTCTTCTCCCGGGTTTGCCCAGGAATTCGAGGAATCGCCTCCTTTTCCAGCGTGGCACGGCAGCAGCTAAAAGGGATTCAAGCCGGCGCGCCTGTTTTGCGTGTTCGGCTTTGCTGCAATTACGAGTCATGTCAAATCTTCAGCTAATTCAGGATCTCGGATGGGTGATGCTGATCGCCGCCGTGGCCGCGTGGCTATGCGACAAGGCGCGCCTGCCGGCCATCGCCGGGTACCTGTCTGCTGGATTTCTGGCCGGCTCGATGATGGGGGGATTTGAAACTGCGACGGAGGTGTCGCGGATGGGAGCCTTGCTGCAGGTCGGCATTGTGTTCGTCGCATTCAACATTGGCCAGCGAGTGCGGTGGCAGCGTCTGCGGAAGGTGGAGTCATCGCTCGCGCTCGCGACGTTCCTGACCTTCGTCGCGTTGCTCGCGGCAGCGCGCACGTTCGGAATTATGCTTGGCTGGCCCGATGCCTACGTGCTCGTTTTCGGCGGGATGCTCATCGCCACCAGCGGAGCGTTGCTGGAGAAATGCCTTCGGGGGGCGAACCTGCGGCATCATCCGTTCAGCCACCTGGCTGTGTCGGTGAATGGCGTTGAAACTGTTTTCTCGATCCTGCTGCTGGTTGCGCTGGTTTCAATGACGCAGTTTGGGGCCGCGCCCGGGACTGCCGTGCTCGGCGCGGTGGCCCAGACGCTTGCAGTCGTTGTGACACTCACGATCGGCGCGCTGCTGGTCGTCTCTCACATCGTTCCGAAAAAAGCAGGGACGATCCCGGCAGAAGTTCGCACGCTCTTCGTTGCAGGCCTGCTGCTCGCCATGGTGGTGGTGCCGGACGAATTCGGATTTCAGTCCGTGCTCGGGGCCCTCACGCTCGGAGCGCTTCTCGGCACATTGCGCGGAAACGAGTCTGCGGACCGCACCATGAACGGACTGTGCGCCGCGATCGTGGCTGCTTTTTGCGTGGCCGTCGGAATGCGCGCGAACGTTGCGCACCTGGCTGAGATCTGGCCCTTGCTGCTCGGCTGCTCAACTGTGGCAGTCGCGGCGCGGCCGCTGATTGTCGCGGGCTCGCTTGTGATCGTCGGCGAGTCACTGCGCGATTCCGTTCGCGCGGGCCTGTCGGTCACCGCTTTCGGTGGATTGTCGCTGTTAATTGCCGTGACAGCGATCGAGGGCGGCCTGGTGCCGGATTCGTTTTACACCCTTGCAGCCGGTGTGAGTTTTGTAAGTTCGATCGCAGCCCCGATGCTGATCGGGAGGGGTGAAGTGGTGGCGAAGTGGATTGAATCGAAGCAGCCGCTGTTCGTGCGGCACTCGGCAGCTGTGTATCACGAACGAATGGCTGCCTTTAAACGCCGCCGCCACGCGAGCCGCTTGATCACGTTCGCCGCGCCCCGGCTGGTGCAGCTCGGGCTGCTCGTCCTGTTCAGCTCAGGCCTGCTGCTCTTTGCCCGTCCGCTTTATCGATTGACGGAAAAGTGGATAGGTCCGGACTGGCCGTCGCCGAACAGTTTGCCGGTTGTATTCTGGCTGGGATTCGGTGCCTTGTTGCTGCCCACATTGATCGCTCTATGGCGAAACTTCGAGGCGCTGGCAATGATGGTTGCCGACGCCGTGGTGACGGGCGTTCACAAGCGCACGCTCCGGCCGGTGATCGAAAGGATGATCAAGGCCGCGGGTGCCCTGGCCATAGGCGTGTGGTTGATGGCGCTGTTTCCGGCGGGGCGATTCGCTTGGTGGGGTTTATTGATACTTGCTGCGGGGTTCACTCTGTTTGGCCTCGCATTCTGGCGGCGCTTGATCCGCTGGCACAGCCGATTTGAGATCGCCTTGCGCACTCAAGTTTCACGGTTGCATCTGCCGCAACTTAAGCCGCCGCTCAATGGGCTGGCCAGGACGAATGGCGATTGGAACCTGCACCTGGCCGAGATTGATGTCGCCGATGGCACCAACGTGGCGCGCCGCCCTGTGGCGGAATTGCCGCTGCGGCAGTCATTCGCGTGCACCATTGTCGGCATCGAACGCCAGGGCGTGCTGATTCCAAATCCGGGAGCGGCGACAGTGTTGTATCCGAACGACAGGATTCTGTTGCTGGGACGCAGCGAAAACTTGCGCCAGGCGGAACGCTGGCTGGCCGCGCCTGTTTCCGCCGTTTCCTGAACAGGTCGACGAAATGACCTCATGGCTTTCCAGTTGAGCGGTTCCACCGCTCGTTTTTCCAAAAAGTAAAATTATGAAAACAACCATTGATAGTCGCGTTATCTACATAACGGAATCGGACATGAAGAAACTCAAGCCGCTGCTCGAGAATGCGAACTCGCGTGACGACCTGCGAAGCTTGCAAGCTGAACTCGGCATGGCCCGCGTGGTCGCGCCGGCCGAAGTTCCTCCAGACGTCATCACCATGAACTCGAAGGCCCGGCTGCGGGATTGCGAGACAGGTGAGGAAATGGTCTACACCCTCGCGTTTCCGGCGCAGGCCAGCATTGAACAGGATCGCATCTCCGTTCTCGCGCCGGTTGGAACCGCCATGCTCGGCCATCGGGTCGGCGATGAATTCCAGTGGAACGTGCCCGCTGGCGCTGTGCGGCTGCGCGTCGAGGAAGTCTTGTACCAACCGGAAGCGGCAGGAGATTATCACCTGTGAGAAAGAGGCGAGCGAAGCGGCAGCGGACGGCGCGGGCCAGCGGACGCCAGCAGGTGCAGATCGGTTCGCGCCTGCATTCCTCGACGCGGCGGCTTTCATCGCGGGCAGCGGTCCGCGTCAGCTTCGGCGCCGCTATTGCAGCCGTCGCGTCGCTCAGCACCGCAGCACTCCTCGCGCTCAAGGGGAGACCCGGAGTGCTGCTGCTGCTGGCGGCGGGTGCCGCGTTGTCGGTGATTGCACTCTTCGTGTCGGTCGTCTTTCCGACCGTTGAACGCGAGGGAGACCGTTACATCATTAGTGACCTGCTGCGGCGGGAAGTGATTCCCTGCGATCACGTCTGCATGGTGGTTGAGGCTCGTGGCGCGTTCACGAATTTGGTGCGGCTTCATTTCCGCCGTCGCACCTTGTTCGGCTGGACCGTTTCGTTTGTGCCGTGTCCGACCCACGGAGTTGCCGGCAGCCTTGTGGCGTCACTTCGTTCCAGCGTGGCGCAGGTTTGCGAACCGGCTGCACCGCAAGCTTCGCAGCCGCAGCGTTAAATCTGCGTGCCTGGTTGAAAGGCGGCCGCGACGGAACATTTCCAACCGGGCGCCGGAACGAATTCAACCGGTTTCCCTTCGTGTTTCTCTGCGCCTCGCCCGTGGCGCGAGCATTTCCGTTGGTCCTATGACTGGCACGAACCGAGCTTAAGGGAATGGGAACTTTCAAATCAAAGTAATGAAACACAACAATCAACAACACACGGGCAGCCGGGTTCTTCTCGGCATCGCAGATATCGAATTGCAAAAGACAATTCGCGAAACGCTGGAGATTCAGGATTATGAGGTGCTCGTCGCGGACAACGCGCGGGATGCCGTCCGCACATTGCGAACTCACGCTCCAAAGGTTGTCATCCTCGAGGTCGCGCTCCCGTTCCATCAGGGGAATTTCGAATATGACGGGATTGATCCGCTCGAGGTGATCACCGATGTGGATCCGTTTCTCCCTGTAATGCTGCTAGCCCCGGAGAATGTCACCATTGATCACGCTTCTGCCCTGATGGCCGACATGATCGTTCGGATTCCGGTGCCGAAGGATGAACTGCTGGAGAACCTCGAAACACTGCTCAGCGAAACATTGCGGCAGCGTTCCCTGAGAAAGTCAGCTCAACTCGCGATCCTGCAATGAACGACACACCTTTAAAACCCATAAGGCGCGTGCTCGTGGTCGATGACGATCATTCCGTTCGCGAATCACTGCGCCGGTTGCTGCAGTCGGAACACTTCGACGTGGCAACTGCCGCCAACGTTTGCGAGGCGCTGGAAGCCATGCATGCGGCGCGCATCGACCTCGTGGTGCTGGACGTGAACCTGGGCGGCGAGAGCGGCTGGGACTTGTTCCGTCACATCGCGGAACGTGAAGCGTTCGTGCCGGTCGTCGTTGTCACGGGGGAATGGGGGCAGCACGAGGAGGCCGTCAGGTTCGGGGCCGAGGCGTTGCTGGAAAAACCCATCGACGTTCCCGTGTTCCTGGAGACGCTGCGGGAGTTGCTGGGCAGGAGAGGAACACAGCCCCGGCAGCGGCTTCCCGGCCGTCTCGATTACTGCCGCTATATTCCGCGCCATTATGAACCTGTCTTGCGCCTCCTGCAGGAGCGCCAGGACGCGCCCTTCGAAATTGAAGCAACCACGGACATCTGCGCCGTGCCCGGCCATCGTTGAGGTGAACCCGGGCAGGAAGGAAAACCATGAACACGAAAAATCGTCTCACATCCACGGTCACGCACCCGGATCCTGCGCGGACTGAAACTCGACGCTGGGACACTGAACGGATGGCGCGTGACCGCGGGAAGGGCGCGCGGCGGCGAATTCTCGCAGCAATTGATTTTAGCCCCGCTTCATTGAAGGCGCTGGATCATGCGCTGGTGCTGGCGGAGTGCCTGGGAGCTGAGCTGATCCTCGTTCATGTGCTGGACCCGATCTACACGGGCACGCTGCTGAATGCGGTGATGCGCGACAGGGTTCGCGAGACAGCGCGCGAACGGGAAGGTGCAAAGCTGCGCGACCTTGTCGGCGCCCGCGCGTCCGCTGCCTCGGTGAAGTTCGTAATCCGGGAAGGAGTGCCGGAGTATGAAATCCTGGACCTGGCGGCCAACACCCGTCCCGACCTCATCGTGCTCGGCCGCCAGGTGCGAAACGGGCTGCGCCGTGCCCTTGTGGGGAGCGTGAGCGAAGACGTTGCAGACCTTGCGACGTGCCCTGTCCTTGTTGTGAACAATGAAGCCGCGCCAGCGTGCTGGTAATTCCTGACTGAACATGCCCACATCAATCGAAATCCAAAAACGGGCTACCCAATCCGCGGTGCTCGAACGCGCCGCGGCGACGTCGCCCAAACGAAACGTTTCGAACGTTTCTGCACTTCAGCCGCAGAACATGCTCGTGCCGTTCGATTTCACGGAAACGTCAATCGACCTGTTGCGGCATGCCGCCGCAATGGCTGCTTCATTGGGCGCCACGCTTCATGTCCTGCACGTCACCGACACCTCGGAGCCAGCGGATGAAAAGGCCGCCGCGTTCCATGCCGGCGCAGAACCACTGCTTCGCCATTGGACAAAAACCATCGCCGGCGATCGCGCCGAGGTCGTCCCGTGGGTTCGCAGCGGTTCATCGGCGCGCGAGATCGTGGCGATGGCGCGGAGCCTGGACATCGATCTGGTGCTGATGGCGAGCAGTTGTTATGGCGGGCTGAAGCATGTCCTGGAGAGAAGCACTGCCGACCGCGTGAGCCGTCTTTCACCCTGTCCCGTGCTCACGATTCCGGAACGCGTTCTCCCTCTTCAATGGAGCAACCATGCGCCGTTCACTTCGTGCGAGCGCGTCCTTCTGCCGATCGATACCGCAAGGCCCGGACGGCGAGCGCTCGCGCATGCAGCGGGAATCGCACAGGGCAGCGGAGCCACGATCACGCTGCTGAACGTTGGCGCCCATGGAAACGAAACGTTCGAATCCGAAGCCAGCAAAAGCGGATTGGATCTTGCGCGGAAAGTGAGTTCCCAGTTCTCGGTGGCAGTGGCGTTTCAAGCGGTTCGATGGCACGGGACGTCGCCCGTGTATCCGATCCTGCTCGAAGCCAAGCGCTCGCAAGCGGATCTCATCGTTCTGCCGGTACTGCGCGGCGATTCATTCCGGCGATTGCGGCTTGCGAGCGTTGCGGACAACATCCTGCGCCATGCACCGTGCCCGGTGCTGGGCGTCAACGACCATCCGGAAAGCGCCCGCAGCGGTCGGGACAATGTCAAGCAGGGGGGAACGTGAGGTCAGCGGCATCTCGACGACGTTGTCGGCTGCCCAGCTGGCAAAACAGATCGGGTCCAGGAAAAGGCTGCGACAGCAGTGTTATCCGTGGCCGGTGAAAGGGTCACCATTGCCGTCGCAACATTCGGAGATTGGGCGGGACGCCCCGAAACTCGCCGGCGGGACGGCTTCGATACCCGGACCGCTTCGAATTGTTCAGTTCGGCTCCGGCAAATTCAGCTCTCCCCGAATGGATGTCGCCGTCTCTCCCGGAAAATCAGTCGGCACGGGATAGGTCACAGGCCGGGCCGCCAGCCATTGCAGCGCGCGAACAAACAGGGTCTGGACGCCTGCGTCGCGCACCGTGACTGGCTGCACATCTCCTTTCCAAACATGACCAAAAGTCGACGTGTAGACGCGTCCCTTACCGTGACTGACTACCCACTCGATCGGCCAATTCAACTTCGTCTGCGACGAATCCTTTGCATACGACAGCACCTCTACTTCCGACGCCGCGCCACGAGGGAAATTGTAAACCTCGATGTTCGCGGCTCTCCACCTGCGCGGCAGTCCTTGATGAATGGGATGATCGCGCAGCCTCGTCACAAGCGCGTCGAACCGCGGGCCGTGACCGGTATCGCGCCCTTCCCCTGCAGGTATGCGAATGAGGTTCTCATTCTCATCCACCTGAATCGCGATTCCCTGGTTCTTTTTCCGCCAGCCGAGCCCGATCATGCGATCATACTCCGGCCAATCAGGAAACGCGTTGTTCCCGGCATGCCACACGAACAGCCCGCCGCCTTCCCGGACAAAACTTTCAAAATCGGATTTCACAGCCGCGGGCCACGGAGCGCCTCCCCCAAGATCATTGTAGGTCTGAACCACGACATCGTGGTTACGGAAGCGAGGACGCCATTCTTCCCAACCCGGCGCGGCCGCCGATGCGGGTGAAGTCGACACGGTCACATCGAACAGGCCTGTCGGCTCGAGAATCGCACGAATGCAGCGCGTGGTGAGTTTCCAGTCGTGATTGCTACAGCCATCGATGATGAGCACGCGAATCTTCGCTTCCGCAGGGCCAGCCGCAAATGTCTGCGGCGCGCTAAGTAATACCAACGCAGCGGCCAAGCCCATGTTGATGATTCCCAATAACTTCATGTGGACATGTCGCGCCCTCGGTGACAGCAGGTTGACGTCGGCGATGAAACGTTTCGAAAAGTCATGAGCGACTCACTTGAAATAGAGTTGCAGGGTTTCAATCAGGTAATGCCGGGCGTTCATCCACGTATGGCCGCCGCCGGTTACCAGGCTTTGGTGCGTGATCTTCTTCTCGTTCAGGAACTCGTCGAATGCAACCGCCTGCCGATAGAGGAAATCCTCCTTGCCGACGCCTAGCCACAGAAGCTTCAACTGTTGATTCAACGATTCGGGCTTGCCCGCGAATTCCCCGAAATGTTTCTGGAATACCTCGGGCGTCAGGTACGCGCTGTAAGAACCAATCCAGGCGAACTTGTCGATGTGTGTGAAGCCAGTGAAGAGCGACTGCCCGCCCCCGCGGGAGAATCCCGCGATCGCCCGCTTCTCCCGCTCCGCGATCGCGCGATAGCGGCTCTCCACGAACGGCATGACGCTGCCAACCAACTCATCCGCGAACGCCTTGTACATCTCCGCTGCCTGTGGCGTGGCGGGGTTCGGCGTGCCGCGCATCATGTTGCCATACGGCATCACTACGATCATGGGCACAGCGCGTTTCTGTGAGATGAGATTGTCGATGATGACGTTGGCGCGGCCGACCTTGAACCACGTTTCTTCCGTGTCGGTCGTGCCGCTGACCAGATAAAACACGGGATAACGTTGGTTGCCTTCGCGATAACCCGGCGGCGTATAAACCAGCACCGGCCGGATGCCTCCGACGGTCTTTGAATTGTACGTGCAATAGCTCACCTCGCCGCGAGGCACATCCTGGACGGCGTGGAGCGAAGGCTTCTCCCCGGGAACGTCCACAAGACTCGCCTTGAACCGCTCGTTGGGGAACAGATGCATGTTGCTCGGATCCGAAACCGCAACGCCATCGACCACGAAGTTGTAGGGATAGAGATCGGCTTCTATAGGGCCCACAGTCACGGTCCACACGCCGTTTGATCCGGCGTGAAGCGCCTGGTTGTCGCGAAGAAACTGCGCGCTCAATTCCACGCTGGTTGCGCCCGGCGCCCTCAAGGTGAAGGTTACTTTGCGGTCCGGGTGAACGACTGGCGATTCGATCTGCGGTCCGCGCTGGCCCTGAACGTTTCCGACACAAGCCGCGCCAATCAAGAGGGCCGCTCCCTTTAGGATGTTCTTCATGAATTGCGACCAGCGTAGATGCGGCAGCATGAAGATATCAATCGCAATGCCCGTCCCGCGTTGTCCTCAATTTGAACCGGTGGCGGCGTCAATCCTCATGCGCCGCAAGTGTAGCGCAGGCGTCCTTGCGTCTCCCTGCAAGGACAAACGGACGGACTGGGGCGGGACGCCTCCAACCCGCAGCCGGGACGGCCGCGATACGTTACGCGCGCGCTGCCGTCGTTCCCAACGGCGCATTGTCCGGCGCTTGCGTTTGCGAGGGCAGTGACGATTATTTTCAGCAAACGGGGGCGAACGTGGGCCGCACCATGCAAAGTGCAGATGAAAAAACTGTCGTCGTGCGGTCGAATGATGGGTGAGGAAAACTGGGGTTATTGCGGTTTCGCAAGCTTGACGCATGGGCGAGTGGTACCTACCTTTTTCGGCTCGCTGAACCGCGAACACTCCAATACAGGCGCTGCCTCTGGACTTTTCAGCGAGCTATCGAAAGGTTTGTCTGTGAATGTAACCGTAGAACATCTGGCCCCGTGCAAAAAATTGGTGCGCGTCGAAGTCGAACCACAACAGGTGGATTTGATCTTCGATACCGTCACCAAGGATTTTCAAAAGCAAGCTTCGCTGCCTGGCTTCCGTCCCGGCAAAGCGCCGCGGGACATGGTGCTGCGGAAGTTTGAGAAAGACATCGAAGAGGAGGTCAAACGCAAGCTGATCGGCGATTCCTATCGCAAGGCGATGGAGGAGCAGAAGCTCCAGGTGATCGGCTATCCCGAGGTTGAGGAGATTCAGTTTGGCCGCGGGCAGGCATTGCAATTCGCAGCCACCGTCGAAACCGCGCCGGAATTTGAATTGCCCGAATACAAGGGAATTCCTGTGAAGCGCGAGATCCGCAACGTGACGGATCAAGACATCGAACGCGCCATTGAAACGTTGCGGCTCCAGCAACAGGATTTCAAAACCGTGGAACGCCCCGCCCAAAATGGCGATGTGGTGGTTGTCAACTATACGGGAACGGTGGACGGCAAGCCTGTCACGGAGACAGCCCCAACCGCTCAGGGCCTGACGGAGCAGAAGAATTTTTGGGTGGAAATGCAGGATAATTCCTTCATCCCGGGATTTGCGACCCAGTTGAATGGCGCGAAGGCTGGCGACAAGAGGACTGTGAACGTTGATTTTCCGGCCGACTTTGTGACGCCTCAACTGCAGGGCAAGAAGGGCGTTTATGAGGTGGAGATTGTTGAGGTCAAGGAACAGGTTCTACCTGCCGTGGACGAGGCATTCGCCAAATCGTTTGGGGCAGACAGCGTCGAAAAATTGCGCGAAGGCGTGAAGCGCGATCTCGAGAACGAACTGAACTACTCGACCAGGAAGAGCGTGCGAACGCAACTGATCCGCGCGTTGCTGGACCGGGTTTCGTTTGAATTGCCGGAGACCACGGTGGCGGAGGAGACCCGAAATCTTGTTTACGATCTGGTGCGCGAAAACCAGCAGCGGGGCATCGCGCGAGAGGTGATCGAAGAACAGAAGGACACGATTTATTCTGCGGCCGCGAACAACGCCAAGGAGCGGGTGAAAGTGAATTTCCTGCTGCAAAAGATTGCAGAAAAGGAAGGCATCAAAATTTCGCGGGAAGAGGTGGCACAGCGGATTGGCCAGCTGGCCGCCTATTACAAGGTGCCTGCTGACAAGTTTGTGAAGGATTTGCAGAAGCGGAATGGCGTTTACGAGATCTACGACGAGCTCACCAAGGAGAAAGTCCTGGAACTCCTGCAGGAGAACGCGCAGATTGAAAACGTTACCCCGGCTCCCGCCCAGGCGTAACGCCGCATGATCTGCAACAGGGATGCGTTACGGGTTGCGGCCGCAACGGGATTTGCTGCCGTCGCGCTGGGGGCGTTCGGCGCGCATGGTTTCAAGTCTGTGCTCGAACAGAACCAGACGACCGCAATCTGGCAAACCGCGGTTTTGTATCATCTCGTACACGCCGTGATGCTGGTGGTGGTCGCATTGCGAAAGCCTCTGCTTGTCACGGCGTGGTGGGGGTTCCTGGCCGGCATCCTTCTCTTCTCCGGATCGCTCTATGTTCTCGCGATTACCAATGCCAAATGGCTAGGCGCGATCACGCCTATCGGCGGCGTGAGTTTCCTCGTGGGATGGGTTTGGATCGCAATAAAAGCGGCGAAGCTCAGTGAAACTGGTCGTGAGTGAAGCAGGCTGACGCCTGCGGTCCGGCGGCGTTTACGCCAGTTTCCACGGCGCGCGATAAGGGCGCGTCAATAACTTCGTGGCTTCAGCGTCATCGATGATCTTCTCGGACTTCACGTTCCAGCGAATTTTCCTGCCGACAAGCATTGAGATCAAACCGAGATGGCCGGGGACGGCGGAATGATGCGCAGTTTCAACAGGCGTGATCGGCGGCTTGCGAGACTTGACGCAATCCAGGAAATCGCGCTGGTGCCCGGGCGATTCGTAGAGCTTCACCTTGCGCAATTCTTCCGCGAGATTCTTCCCCTGCTTCCAGTCAGGGTTGGAGGTGTCGAACCCTCCGCGATTGACCCAGACCCAGCCTTCATCGCCAATCCATTTCGTGCCACCGCGAATATCCGAATGGCCGCCCGCAACGATCATGGTGATGTTGTCAGGATACTTCATCTCAACGCGGTATTTGGTGCAGGTGTTCCAAACCGCAGTTCTAGGCGGAAACTCGCCTTCGCCTTCGATCTCGGAAGGTCCTGAACGGTCGAAGTCGAGACCCCAATGCGCGATGTCACAATGATGTCCGATCCAGTCGAGCAACTGGCCGCCGCCGATGTTGTAGTTCCATCGCCAGTTCATGTGAACGCGGCCTCTGATGTATGGCTCCATCTGCGAAGGGCCAATCCAACGCTCGTAATCCAGTTCGGGCGGCGGTTCTGAAATTTCCATGAATTGCCTGGATCTTGCGAAATCATTGTGACCGCTCGGCAGGCCGACCTCAACGCGGTGAACGCGCCCGATCAATCCGCTGCGCACAATTTCCGCGGCCTTCCGAAACAGCGCCTGCGAACGCTGCCACGAGCCCGTTTGCCAGATGATGTTGTTTTTCTGGCATGCGCGGACGATTGCCTGTTGCTCGGCGATGGTTCGGGCCAGCGGCTTTTCACCGTAAATATCCTTTTTCGCGCGCGCTGCATCGATTGACATCAGTGCATGCCAGTTGTCCGGAACCGCGAGCATGACAGCATCAATGTCATCGCGCGCAAACATCTCGCGGTAGTCGTGATACGCCTTGCAGTCCTTGTTTTGATAATGCCCGTTGATGGTATCGACAGCACTCTGCAGGTGCAGCTTGTCGAGGTCGCACGCAGCAACCACCTGGCAATCGGTTTCGTGCAGGAACGACTGCGTGTTGCCGGGCCCCTGCATGCCCCAGCCGACGACGCCGAGCGTGATGCGATTGGATGGACGCGCGCGTTTGCCGTGTCCCACAGCGCAACCCGGAACAAACATGGGAATGGCGAGCGCGGCTGCGGCGGCTGCGGTGGATTTGATGAAGTGGCGGCGAGATGTCCCTGGGGCGCGATGGTCGTTCATGTTATGACGCGGCGTTCGTGTTCGGTAACCAGAGCGGGATTTCCCGCCGGAAGTTACGCGGGATTCATAGCGCGAGCAGAAATGCATTGCGAGACCCAAAATCGAGGAATAGAGTCTGGACGCAGGACGCCACGCATGGCAAACAGCGAAAAACCTTATGTATTTCGGCGTTGATTACTTTCCGGAGCAATGGGTCTTCCCGTACGGTGGAACTTCCGAAAATCCAGAAGCACAGTGGGAGTCTGATGCGGAGCTGATGGTAAAAGCCGGGGTAAACGTGGTTCGCATCGGGGAATACTGCTGGGGATTGTGCGAACGCGAGGAGGGCAAGTTCGATTTCAAATGGCTGCGACGCGTGATGGATGTGATGGGCCGCCATGGAATCCGTGTCGTGCTCGCAACACCCACCTCAGCGCCTCCGGTCTGGCTGGCGCAAAAGTATCCCGATATTCTCCCGCTCGATGCCAAGGGCAACGTAAAGCACGAAGGCACGCGGAGGGCAGTCTGCCTCAATAGCGACGCATTCTGGAACCACGCCAAGCGCATCGTTGAGGAAATGGCCAAGGCTCTCGGCCGGCATTCACAGCTGATCGCATGGCAGATCGACAGCGGCATAGGCGGCCATCAATCCGAATGGGCATTCAATGAAGGAACGCGACTGGAATGGCAGAACTGGCTCAAGCTGAAGTACGACACGGTGGAACGGTTGAACGAACAGCTCGGGTTGCGCTACCTCGGCCAGGTGGTGAGCTCATTCGACCAGGTGCCCATGCCAATGTACGCGCCGACAATGCACAATGCGGCGCTGTTGCTGGATTGGGCGCGCTTCAGCAGCGACACCATCGTCGCATTCATCCGCATGCAGGTGGATGTCTTGAGCGAGATTACCCCGAACATTGCGACCACCACCAACCTGCGCGCGCTGCAGCGGCGTTTCGATCATTTCGATGTCGCGAAAGTTGTGGATTTCGTCTCGGTGGAAAGCAACGCGGCGATCAAGAGCAAGGCGTCGGAACTGGCGTGCGATATTGATATCCTGCGATCGCTCAAGAAGGAGAGGATTCGCACGCCTGACGGTGACTGTGGCTTCTGGGTGATAGAGCAAAAGGCGGGGCAGGTGAACTGGCACGATGTCAACTCGCTGGTTCGGCCCGGGGTTGTGCGCCTCTTCACGTATCAGCTGTTGTCGCGCGGCGCATGCGGAGTGCTGTATTACCATTGGCGGCAATCGCGCATCGGCAATGAAAAGTTCTTTGGCGCGGTCCTGCCCCACCACGCGCATCCCGACAGCCGGACCTTCAAGGAAATCTGCCAGGTTGGCGAGGAGATCAAGCTGCTGGCCCCTGCATTGAAAGATACGAAGGTGGTGGCCGAGGCGTGCATTCTCTATTCGCATGAAAATGACTGGGTGTTGCAGCAGCCGATGCAACCCAATCGGCACTTCAACCTGCGCGAACACATCCAGCTCATCTACAACGGGCTGCACGATCGCAACATTTCGGTCGACTTCGCGCGGCCGGGTGAAGAGCTTGGAAAGTACCGCATTGTCTTCGCTCCGTCACTGCATCTGCTGTCGGGTGCCGAAGCGGACATGCTCAAGCTTTACGTCCAGAACGGCGGAACACTGGTGGCGACCTTCAACACGGGTCTTGTGGACGAACACAACATGGCGCCGGATTCGGGCATTCCGCATGACATGACCGATTTGTTCGGGCTTGAGGTGCTGGAGTTTGATCCCCTGCCGCCGGGCGAGGAAAATCACCTCACGTTCAAAGGCGCCTTTCCAACGAGCCACCTTCACCCGGCTCGTTTGTGGTGTGACATCATCGAGCCTGGCGAGTGCCAGGTGCTTGCGACTTACGCGAAGGATTTTTATGCGGGCCGTCCGGCGATGACGATGAACACGTTCGGCCTGGGCCGGGCGATCTATATCGGCACCCAGAGCCACCAGCATTTTTACCACGACCTTGTCCTGTGGCTGCGACAGATGGTGGGATTGCATCCGTTGTTGAAGGTTCCGGACACCGTCCAGGTGAGCATGCGCGAGAAAGAGGGAACGCGTATTTACTTCCTTTTGAATCATCAGAATTCGCCCGTGCGCGTGCAGTTCTACAAACCGATGCACGATTTCCTGACAGGGCACACCTTCTCGGGCAATTACGATCTGCCGCCGCATGGAGTGCTGGTTCTGGATGAACATCCCGAGATCAAGCCGGTGGCAGTTTGAGCGCAGCAAGGCTGTCGAACGTCTCCGCCGTCATGCCGCTGCCGCCCAAACGCTTTACGCCGCGCGGTCCCCGTAAAGCATCGCCACGGCAGAAAATCCTCGCAGCCTGGCGGGGAGTGGACCTCACCGCGCAGGAGGAAGTCCGGCGGAACCGCACCCGGCCCACCCGCGACATTCTGCCCGGCGTGCTCAAGGAGTTGCGGATCGATAACCGCCGCGCCGAGGCGGAAATCGTCAAGGTTTGGAACGAGTTGATCGACCCGAACATCGTTGCGCATGCGCAGCCCACTGGGATCAACAAGGGGACGTTATTTGTGACGGTGGACAGCAATGTCTGGCTTGCGGAGATTGTGCGGTATCGGCGGAAGGAAATCCTGGAGCGCCTGCAGCATAGTTTCGGACGTGATGTGATCACGCGGATCTCCTTCCGGGTCGGATGAATTTTCCCGCGCTGGCTGAGCACCTGAAGATTGAACTTTGGCTCTGCTGGCGGGCGTGGCTTATTGTTGGAACGATGAACATCCAGGTGGCAGTTTTGTGCGACGCGGCAACGGAGGACAACGGCAAGCTCAACCTGCTGGGCGCGTTCGACACGATTTACGGACAGGAACTCCCGGCGGTGCATCCCCAATGCGCGCTCGCGTTGCGCGTGACGTTTGGGCACGAGGACGAAGGCGAACACGACCTGAAGTTGAACTTCGTGGATGCGGACGGCCGGCCCATCATGCCGCAAATTCCAATTCCGCTGCGGGTGCATCTGCCGGGCGACACGCATTTCAGCACGCGTAACTTCATCGTGAACATCCAGCAGCTGAAATTCGAGCACGCAGGTTTGTATTCGATGGACGTGATGCTGGATGGAAGGGCGCAGGCGAGCATTCCATTGCTTGTGAAGCACACGCCCGTTCCAGCGTGACGGAGCGCTGACTTTGAGTCGGCTTACGATGAACGAAGAATCGATCGCGCCCCCAATGGCGGGGCTTGCCCCATGCCGCAATAGCCGCGACCGCTGCTCGAGTTCGGCCGTATCGACGAGAATCGAAGCACCAAGCCCGCTGCAAGCCGGCGCTTCAATGCCGCCGATCCGGAAGTCCGCGCTACGTGTGCGGTTGCGCAGAATTCGTTTCGCTCGGAACCGGGCAATCACTACACTGGCGGCCATGACGGCGACGACATTGCGGCAGGGGATAACCTCAGATGCGTCGCCTTTTTGTTCGGGACCGCAAGCTTTTCCTTTTTCCAGATGACTTCGAATCAACTGCAGGTTGCGCGTGAGGTTTATCGCCGCATAACGGACAATGTGGCGAAGGTGATGCATGGCCAGGCGGAAGCGACGCGCACTCTGCTCGCGGCATTGGCGAGCGGAGGCCATGTGTTGCTGGAGGATTTTCCTGGCACCGGAAAAACCACGCTGGCGAAAGCCCTGGCGCGATCCCTGGACGCCACCTTCAAGCGCATCCAGTTCACTCCCGATCTGCTTCCCTCGGACATCCTGGGCGTTTCGATTTACAGCCAGCGCGACCAGCAGTTCCATTTTCATCAGGGCCCGGTATTCACGAATGTGCTCCTGGCTGATGAGATCAACCGCGCCTCTCCCCGCACGCAGTCGGCGCTGCTGGAAGCGATGGGCGAAAGCCAGGTAAGCGTGGACGGCGAACGCCATTTCCTCTCTGAATTCTTTTTTGTCATCGCCACGGAAAATCCTGTGGAATTCCGCGGAACATATCCGTTGCCGGAGGCGCAGATGGATCGATTTGCGATGCAATTCACGCTGGGATATGTGCCCCCGCTGGACGAGGTTGCAATTCTTACCGCGCAGCAGCACAAGCATCCGCTCGATGAACTCCAGCCCTGCGCCACCGTGACGGACGTGCTGACCTTGAAGCATGCAGTCGAGTCCGTGCGGATCAGCGATGAATTAAAGCGTTACGTCGTGGATCTGGTTTCCGGAACGCGCTCGGCGGCGGGGGTTCAACTCGGTGCCAGCCCGCGGGCATCTCTCGCGCTGATGAAAGGCGCACAGGCGCTGGCGCTCTTCGACGGAATGGAATTTGTGACCCCCGAACAGATCCAGGAACTGGCCGTGGCCGTGATTGCACATCGCCTCGTGATGCAACCTCAGGCCCGGTTTTCAGGCCAGACGGCTCGCAGCGTCGTGGAAGATATTGTGAAGAAGGTGAAAGTTCCTGCGTGAACCTGGTCTTCAAAGTCCTGTACCGCTTCTACCGGCTCTTTTCCGGATTTCGATACCGGCTTCGACGGCGCCTCACCCCAGCGGGATGGATGGTCGTGATCGCTCTTGGGGCGGCGGCGACGATGGGGGTGGATACGGAAAACACGGTGGCCTACCAGGCGTTTGCGCCATTGCTTTGCCTCTTCCTGGCGGCGGCCGCGTTCTCCTTGATCTTTCGGGCGCGCTTTACGGCCACGCGGCAGCTTCCGCGTTTCGGCACGGCAGGTGTCCCGGTGCAATATCGGGTTCAGCTTCGGAATCTTGGACACAAAACTGAACGGGATCTCACTCTGCTGGAGAACCTGGTTGATCCGAGGCCAGCCTTCGCAGAATGGCGGGCGGTGCAAATGGCGAATGAACGGAGAATCCGGCCCTTTCGACTGAACCAGCCGCGGCACACGAAGCCCTTCCGGCGGACAATGATCCGCGACGCCGCCGTTCCGCCCGCGGGTCCATCCCAGGACGTGGAGGTCACGATGGAACTCACGCCCTTGCGGCGCGGGTTCGTCCGGTTTGAAGGAGTGACGCTGGCACGGCCGGATCCTTTCGGGTTATTCCGGGCGTTCGATTCCTGTTCCGCGCCCCAAGCCCTGCTGGTGCTGCCCAAGCGCTACCCGGTTCCCCAAATCCCGCTTCCGGGAATGATGAAATACCAGCAGGGCGGCGTCGCCTTGGCGAGCAACGTCGGGCTGAGCGACGAATTTGTATCCCTGCGGGAGTACCGGCGGGGCGACCCGTTGCGGCATATTCATTGGCGCAGCTGGGCGAAGGCGGGAAAGCCGATCGTGAAAGAATTCGAGGACGAATTCTTCGTGCGCCACGCCCTGGTGCTGGACACGTTTACAGACGACCCGCAGAGCGATGCGTTCGAAGAGGCGGTTTCCGTGGCGGCCTCCTTTGCGTGTTCGCTTTCAATGCAGGAGTCTTTGCTCGATCTGTTGTTTGTCGGCACCGAGGCGTTCTGCTTCACAGCGGGGCGCGGGCTTGCGCATTCGGATCACATGCTCGAGATTCTTGCCGGTGTTTCGGCCTGCTTTGACAAACACTTCGAACAATTGGAAAACCTCGTCATTGAACATTCCAGCGCCGTCAGCGGGTGCATCTGCGTGCTCCTGGCATGGGACCGGTCGCGTCGCGCGTTCGTGCGAAAACTGCAGAACCTGGGCTTGCCACTCCTCGTGTTTGTGATCACGGAGGCGGGAAAGGCGGAGCAGGTGCGAACCGCGCGTGAGGAGGACCGGCCCGATGCGTTTTACGTGCTCGAAGTCGGGCAGGTTGAACAGGACCTTGCGAAAATTGCATGAAAACTCCCCCGTTTTTAATCGGGGCAGCGGTGGTGTTCTGGGGCTGGCAAACGGACCTGCTGCCCGTGAGCATCATCATGGCGGCCGTGCTCGAGGCGGCCCGCTTCACGCAGTCGCGATGGGAATTTTCGAATGAGGATTTCAGCCGTATCTGGACGATTTGCACGCTGCTGTTCCTGGGCATTGCGGTCTATGCGTTCACCGACAACGGCGGCCCGGCACGATTCGGCAACCTCCTTCAGAATCCCGGCCCCGCAACGCAGTCCAGCGCGGGCGCGGCGACATCGCGCACCGCCTCGACCATGCTGCGGTGGCTTCCAATGGTGTTGTTTCTCTTCGTCGCGGCACAGTTCTACAGCACACGGGAAAAGGTCCCGCTTTCAACGATCTCGCTGATCTTGCGCCGGCGCTGGCAGAAGGCTGCGAAGCTCGGCAAGCCGCTGCCCCACGATCGCGGCCTGAATGTCTCGTATCCCTATTTCGCGGTCTGCCTGTTTGCTGCGAGCGTTCACGCTTCGGACGACAACAGTTACTTCTGGGGTTTTTGCCTGCTGATGGGCTGGGCGCTCTGGATTCAACGTGTTCGCCGTTTTGCCGTTCCGATCTGGGCGGTCGTTTTGTTGTTCGTGTTCGCAGGCGGGTTCATGGGCCAGAGCGGGGTTGGGCGGCTGCAGAATTACATCCAGAACATGGACCCGCAGTGGTTCGAACGGTTTGTCCGGAGACAGGGAACCGATCCGGCGCAAAGCAAAACGCAGATCGGACGCATTGGCAGCCTGAAAATGTCCGGCAGGATCGTGGTTCGCCTCGAACCCGAGGCCGGCAGTGTTGCACCCGATTATTTGCGGGAGGCGAGTTATCGCATTTATGGCGGGTCAGCGTGGCGGGCCGGCCAGTCACGGGAAAACTTCCAGGTCGTTCCGCAGGAAACCAACAATGGCGCGTATGTCCTCGTGGGCAAACCGACATTGAACAGTGTGAAGATCGCGTCCTATCTGGATGGTTTTTCCCGCGAGTCGGGTGTGCCGGTTGGACTATTGCCGCTGCCCACCGGTGTTGGCCAGCTCGAGCAGCTGCCCGCCTTTGTCATCAAAATGAACAACCTCGGCGCCGTCCTTGCGGAGGGTCCCGGCCTGATCACCTACCGCGCCCGTTATGGAGCAGGGCCGACCGCGGATTCGCCTTTCGATCCAACGGAAATGCAATCGTTGACGAACAGCCGTTCGCGAAATCGCTCGTCCAGCCGTGAGGATCGCCCGCGGCGCGAACGCGTGGGCAACCCTGACTTGTATGTGCCAGCAGGCGAGGTGAGCGCATTGCAGCAGGTCATCGATGAACACGCTCTGCCGCCGGGGAACAGGCAGGCGGCAATGCGCGCGATCCAGGAATTCTTCGACAAGAACTTCAAATACAGCACGTGGCTGGACACCCCGGCTTCGCGTTCGACGAACAACACGCCGTTGGGATTGTTCCTGATGGAGACGCGCAGCGGGCATTGCGAGTATTTTGCGACGGCCACGGTTTTGTTGCTGCGCCAGCTGGGAATTCCGGCGCGCTACGCAGTGGGCTATGCGGTCCACGAGCAATCGGGCAGCGAGTATGTCGTGCGGCTGCGCGACGCGCATGCGTGGTGCCTTGTCTGGAATGAGCGTTCCCGCACCTGGCAGGATTTCGACACCACGCCTGCCTCGTGGGTGGAGGAGGAGGCGAAGAACGCTTCCACGTTCCAGGGAGTGTCGGATCTGTGGAACTGGCTCGGCTTTCAATTCGCCAAGTTCCGTTGGGGGCAGAGCAACGCGCGACAATATATGCTGCTGGCGCTGGTTCCTGCGACGGGATTGCTGGCCTACCAGATTTTTCGCCGGCGACGCAAGGGAGCAGGGAGCCGCGAGACTGGGCGGGCTGTGATTTGGCCCGGAGTCGATTCTGAGTTTTACGTCGTCGAGAAAAAACTAACCGACCATGGGATGGGCCGGCGGCAAAATGAGCCGCTCGCTGCGTGGCTTGAACGGGTCATCGCGGCGAAACACCTCGAGACCGCCCGCGCGCCGTTGCGGGAGCTTCTGCGATTGCACTACCGCTACCGCTTTGACCCGAGCGGACTCCCCGCGGCCGAGCGGGCGCGATTGCGCGATGTCGTCGAAACCATTCTTCAACAGCTCGCGCAGGTGGAAGCGAGCTTCCAGCGCGGGGCGTGACACCACGTTAACCCGTTCTACACGGCGCGCTGAATTTCGGCCGCATAACTCGACGCCTCGGCGCTTAAACGCTTTGCCTGTCCCGCTTGCAGGGCACATGCGCGCTCAAAGATGTCGCGCCGGAAAATATTTCGGACAACCGGCGTTCGTCGCAGGGCTGGCGCGTGCAGAATGTTTTCGTCCATCAGTTCATAGAGCTTTGTGACCACCCACGACGCCTTCGTGTCGCTTGGCTCGTTGGCGTTGAACCCGTGAAAAAGCATTCCTGATCGCGCGCTTCCGGTCGGTGCCGGGCGGTCCGCCGTCAGGCAATCCAGGAGGCAATCCCGAGGAGCATTCACGTAACGGGCGCGGCTCAGGATCTCCGCCAGGACAGGCTGGTTTGCGGGTTCATCGCAGAACGCACACGCTTCCAGCAGTGCCGCGATTACGCGCTCGTGTTCATCAGCCCGATCGGTGGCAAAATCCCTGCGACTCATGAGCACCTTCTCGGGGTGCAACGGTGCCAGGGCAGAGCTCGAGGCCAGCTTGTAGCCAATCCCAGCGTCCACCGCGAGTGTTGTCCAGGGCTCGCCGCCGCAGAAGCCATCCAGATATCCGAGCTTCAGCATGGGGAATAATTGCGCTGGAGGCACAACAACCATGCGCACCTCAATCCCTGGCAAAATCCCGCCGGCTTTCAGCCAGTCGCGCAGGACAAAGAACGACGGTGAATGCGGAAACGTGACTCCGAGCGTGAAGGTTCGGCGGCCCCACTTTGCGTAAATCAATTCGCGAAGGGCGGTCGCGTCGCGAACGCCACCTTCCCACAACTCGCGCGATATCGTGATCGCGTTCCCCTGCAGGCTGAGCACCATGCCGCTGATGCACGCGCATTCGTCGGAGTCCAAACCAATGTTGGTGATGAACGGCAGCGTCGCTGGCGCATGCGCACAGTCGAGATCGCCGTGAATCACCTTGTCGCGAATGCTTGCCCACCGCGTCTCGCGATGCAACTCAACCTGCAGTTCGTATTTCTCAAACAGACCGCTTTCGTACGCGAAAACAATCGGCGCACAGTCGGCGTCCGCGATAAACCCGATTTGCAGCAGAGGCCCGCCGCCTTTGCCAGTTCCCATCGATCCACGAGTATTCATAGGCATTTGGAATCGGGCTCTTGTTTGCCGCAGCGCGGCCGAGCGGGAAAAGCCGAAGTGCCGCGCTGCTGAGACGAGCCCGATCCCGCTACGCTCCTGAGCAGCCGCAATGCCGGGCACGCCCGAGGTGCAGGATGAGCACGCTGAACATCACTGCGGCTGCTGAAATGGGAGCTTCCACCGCGGAAGCAGGCGAGGCAGATGTGACCAGCGTGCCGCGTTATGATTGAAGATTGGATATGGGAGAGGTGGCGTCTTCTGCGCAGACTGGAAAAACTTCACTTGGGCAATGGAAAACACACCTACTGGAATCCGTAGTGCATTGCGGCAATGTTGGAGCGTGAATTGCGGCTGACATTTTTTGAGCGTGGATGCCAGTTTCCGCTTGAGAAAGAATGCTCGTGGACGATACTGACTGGCAGCGCGGCGGAAACTGAAACAACGCGCTTTGATCTTTGTAAAACAATTTCGAATCCGGCCCCGGCCGGTTCAAATTTACCCTGCCTACGCTCGTGATAAGAAACTATGTCCTTGAACCGTAGTTAATAAATCGAGGGACTTTAACCGAGGTGGTTGCCGACAGGCCTTAACTGGAAGTCGAATGCCATCCGGCGGGTCCCCACCTGTTTCCGACAAGTTCAAAGGAACTGTTACACACGGCACTGGCGGGGTTTTTTTATTTTTGTTTTTAATATTTGAGCCGGATGTCCTGCGAATGCTCAGTAAACATCCCGCTGGTAACGCTTTTCAGATTTCAGTTTCGCCACGTATTCCTTCGCAGCCTCCGCTGTCTTTCCTCCCGCCGTCTGGATGATGTCGTGCAGCGCCGCATCCACGTCCTTCGCCATTCGGCTCGCATCCCCGCACACGTAAAAGTGAGCGCCTTCCTCAAGCCACGCGAACAAATCCCGTGCATTCTCCCGCATTCGATCCTGCACATAAATTTTCTCTGGCTGATCCCGTGAGAAGGCGGTGTTGAGGCGAGTGAGGACCCCGCGCGATCGCAGCGATTCAAGCTCATCGCGATACATGAAGTCAGTGGCCGCCCGCTGGTCGCCGAAGAACAGCCAGGTGCGGCCGTGCGCTCCAATGGCCGCGCGCTCGTGGAGGAATCCTCGGAAGGGCGCGATTCCTGTTCCGGGACCGATCATGATCATTGGAAGGGAAGGGTCTGATGGGAGACGGAAATTTTTGTTCGCGTGCACAAACACGGGAACGGCTTCTGATTCGGAGAGACGGTCGGCGAGGAACGTGGAGCAAACACCTTTCCTGCGGCGGGCGAACGATTCGTAGCGGACAACGTTGACGGTCAAGTGGACCCGCTGCCTGTGGGCCTTGGGGCTGGACGAAATGGAATAAAGGCGCGGATTCAGTTTCTTCAACAATCCGACGAACTCGATGGGATTAAACGAAACCTTGCGATGTTCCAGCAGCACATCGATGATTTCACGGCCCCAGAGAAACTTTGTCAGTTCACCGTTGACGCCGGGCGCGGCGAGCTTCCTGAGTTGTTCATCGCCGCTCCGTTCCGCCATCACGCGCAGCAGGGGCGGGGGAATCCGGGTGATCTCGTAATGATGCAGCAGTGCTTCGCGAACCGGCACGGTGCCCACCCTTCCGGGCACCGCTTCCCCGCCGGTAAAGCCAAGCGCTTTCAAAATCTCGTCCACCAAATCCGCACAGTTGGCCGGGAGAATCCCCAACGCATCCCCTGCATCGTAGGAAAGTTTTGAATCTTCGAGCGTGATTTCGAAATGACGGGTCTCCTTGGCGGAGCCGGATCCGTTCAACGTTCGATTCACAAGCAAACGCGCGGGAAAAGGATTCGCTCGAGAGTATTGTGCTTCCGGCGCCGTGACGGGCGCTGTCGCAGCCGCGGGCTCCGGTGCGGTTGCCGCGGGCCGGTTCGAATCCGCGGCGGCTGGCGGGCTGGCGTTGTCGGAGAGTTGAGTCAGCGCCTGGTTCAGCCATGCGGTGAAGGGCTCCTCGAAATCGAGGTCGCAATCCGCCCGCGAGGTGATGCGCGTGGCGCCCATTGTTTCGAGACGGGCATCGAGTTCCTTCCCAAACCCACAGAACTTCGGATAATTGGAATCGCCGAGTGCGCACACGGAAAATCGCAGTTGTGCCAGTAGGGGTTGATTCGGCGTTGCGAGCGATTGCCAGAATTCCCGTGCATTGTCAGGCGGTTCCCCGTCTCCATAGGTGCTCGTGACGACGAGGAGTCGCGATTCGGATCCGAGTTGCGCGAGCGGATAGCGGTTCATTTCGTGCACCGTGGGTGCGAAACCGCGGCGCCCGGCTTCCTTTGCAATTCGCCGCGCCAGGTTTTCTGCGCTGCCAGTCTGCGATCCGAACAAAATGGAAAGCGGCATTAGCGTGGGCGCTGGGGCGGCCGGGTTTGCTGAAGGCGCACGCGAAAACAGGCCGGCCATGAATCCGTTCAGGTAGGCGCGTTGCTCTGCGGTGAATGGCGCGCTCTCTGGCAAACACGGGATCCCTGATTCATTGCTCATTCGGAAAACATCTCCTGCAATTGCCGGAGTTCGTGCCGGCGCACAAATGCCACAAAGGATTCGTTTGGCTCCCGGCGCGCCTGATAGACCTTCAAGATGCGCTCAAGCAGCGCCGGAACTTCGCTGAACGCAATTCCCTTGAAGACGTCCTTTCCAATTGCCGCATCGATGCCGCAGCCGCCGCCCAGAACAATGTTGTATCCTTCGACCGAGCTGCCGCCCGAGTTCACCTTCACCCCCTGCAGCCCGATGTCGCCGATGTAATGCTGCGCGCACGAATTGGGGCAGCCTGTGAAGTGAATGTTGACGGGGTGATCGATCTGGACGCGCCGGCTGAGGAACTGGCCCGCTTCCAGTGCGTGGCCCTTGGTATCGCTCGCCGCAAACTTGCACCCGGAATTTCCCGTGCACGCAACCAGGCCGCCGACGATTGAGTTGGCTGCATGGTGCAACCCCGCGCGCACCAATTGTCGTTTCACGGTTTCAACAAATCCGTCCGCGACATCGGGAATCAGGAGGTTCTGCCACGGTGTGAGCCGCACCTGGCTCGAGCCATAGTTCGCGGCGAGTTCGGCAATGCGGCGGACCTGGCGCGATGTCACGACGCCAACCGGAATCACGGCCCCTATGTAGTTTCGACCCTTCTGCTTTTGACGATAGACGCCGATGTGCCCGTGCGGCAGCGGGGGCTTGCGCGGAACGCATTTCTCCAGGGGAAAGCGCACGAGAGGAAAGCTGAGCTTCTTCTGCGTCTCGCCGAGGAACCTTTCAACGCCCCAGCGATCAACGAGATACTTGAGCCGCGCCTTCTTTCGGTCGGTCCGATTTCCGTTCTCTATGAAGACGCGGATCATCGCTGCTGCAACTGCCACAGCCTCTGACGGTTTGACAAGGATGCCGCAATCGCGCGCCAGTTGCTTGTGTCCCGTGATGCCGCAGAGCTCAACGCGGAATTGGACGCCTCGCTCTGCGCCGTCGCCGACTGAAACGGCCATGAAGCCGATGTCATTTGTGTTCGCTGCCGTATCGACGGATCCGCCGCCTTCGAATGCCACGTTGAATTTTCGCGGCAGGTTATAAAACTCCCGGTGGTTGAGAATGTAATGGTGGAGCGCGTGCGCGAAGGGACGTGTATCGATGAGTTCCTGGGGATCGAATCCCGCCGTCGGCGACGCGGTGATGTTGCGGATGTTGTCGACGCCGCTGCCGCGGGCGGTAAGGCCAAGCGATTGCAGCCGCGTGAGGACATTGACCATATTGCGCGGAGCAATTTCCCGAATCTGGATATTTGCCCGCGTTGTGATGGCGATCTTCCAGTTCCCGAATTCATCCGCCATGTCGGCCAGTCCAATCAATTGCGCGGATGACAGTTCTCCTGCTGGGATGCGGCACCGAAGCATGAGGCTGTTCTGCGTCGGCCCGACAAAGAACAATCCGAAGTTCCGAAAACGAAATGTGTGCTCCTCGTCCGGCAGTTTGCTGGCTTCAGCATGTGCGAGGATTCGGTCCCATCCATCAAGCGGGTGCTCCTCGTGTTTCCAACGCTCCTGTTTCGTTGCATCGCCAACAGGTGTGCCGTGAATCATTTCCTCGCGAACTGCGGAATTCCCGGCTGGCGCGGGGGCCACGGCATCGATGGGAGAAACCGATGCGAGCCTGGCCGCACCTGCGAGAAAACCCGCGAGATACTCCTTCTGCTCGGGAGTAAAACCCACGGCTGCTTCAGCGACTGTTTCCGTCGAGGCCATTGCCCACCTTGAGCGCGGGCCATGCCAGTTTGGCTTCTGACGAGAATGATCGAGGCGAGGAATTCCAATCGAAAGCATGAAACGGGTTCATGACTGCGTTTCTGCCTCGCAGGGACGACAAACCTGCACTTCGCCAGTTTCGCTCAAACCGGCGTTCACACCGCTTCGGGAGCCGCATCAGCATCGAAACTGGAGACGCCAACGGCCCTGCAGCTGGTTCGTTTTGGTCACAGTGATCAGAACTTTACGCGGACGTTTGCGTGTCGAGATCTGTGGGTGTGTTGGCATTTAGGAATAGATGCTCCTCGTCGGGAATGATTGTTACAAACTCCATCAAGCCCTTCCCATGAAGGATCGTCGCGAGTTCTTGGAGGGAAAACCGTCCAGCGGCCAGGGAGTCTTGTGCGCAGGGAAAGGCGTCCCGATGGTAAATGGCGCACAAGGGTTCCACGTAATCCCCCCGCGTGGGAGCCACGCCGTGCCGTTCGCCGGCAATCGACAAGAGCTCCCGCAAATAGGCCGTTGTCATGTTCGGCAGGTCAATGGCGAGAGCGAGGAGATGGGATGTTTGCAGGCGTTCCAGCGCAGCAACGAGTCCGCTCAACGGTCCCTTTGACGGAGGAGTGTCCGCCGCAAAGGCGACATCGAGCGGGAGCCAGCGAGGCTTGGTCCGCGCAGACACCACGAGATGATCAGGTTGAAGCTCACGCAGGATTCTGATTTGGCGGCGCCACAGCGGTTCACCCTTCACCCGAACCAGGGCCTTGTCTGTACCCATGCGAGTCGAAAGACCTCCCGTCAGAAGCAGAGCGGTGAATGTCATCGCATCACGTGCAGGATGCCGTTCGTCAGGATCGTTGCACGCAGGCCTCCTTCGTTCCGCAGCAACTTCTCGGCGCCGGGTGCGAAAGCTCGATCCATCCAATAACATGGCGTGCACTCCTGGCGTCCCAAAAACCGGACGCCCTGGATCTCGAACTCCTGGCCAATCAACGCATTCAGGTCGATGCCTGAGGTGATCACGTTTCTGCGAAAAGCGGCTGGCGATTTGTCGTGAACGTTGAGCTCGCGACAAAGGCGATCGTAGTTTTCCTGCGTGAAAAAGGTGATCTGCCCCCAGTAATTGAGGCGATAATCGAGAAAACGATCTCCCGCCAGGCCGCGGCCAGCCAGGCATTCGACACAGTCGACTTCGGACATTGGATGAATGCCCGACGCGCTCCCATGCCTGCCGATGAACGCGTGCCCCGCAGAAATATAAATGTGCCGGATCTGCACAGGAGTCGATTCTCGCGCAAGCTTCACGTTGCCAACATAAGCGGCGGCACGTGTCGTGCAAACGTGAAAGGCAAACGAACGTGCATCACCGCGCAACGGCCGGCATGCGCTCGATCCTGACTGCGCAATATTTGTAACTCGGCTGGCGCGAATGCGGGTCAAAGGAGGGCATCGTCAAGCGATTCACCTCCGGATAATGCATCGGGATGAAGATCTGCCCTGGCTGAACCGATCCGGTCAGAAAAGCCTGCGCTTCGATGGTTGCGCGACGGGAGATAATGCGGATTTGATCGTTGGGTTGGATGCCCAGGCGCTGCCCGTCCCGTGGATGAATCTCCACATAACAATGCGCCGGCGCCAAAGAGCGCAGCACGTCGCTCTTGTTGGTTCGGCTGCCCGTGTGCCATTGCGCGGCTGTTCCGCGCCCGGTCAACAGCACGAACGGGAAGCTGTCGTCCGGCAATTCGGCAGGAGGGCGAGGGGCATCAAAGAGGAACCGGGCGCGGCCGTCGGGATGGTAAAACGAGCCATCCTCAAACAGGCGCCGATGGATCGGAGGCAGCGGCTTGTCGCCCCCGGCTTCAATGTGTTCGGGCCATGGCCACTGAATGCCGCCGCAGGCATCGAGCATTTCATAACTTTCGATTCCCGTGATATCGCAAGGCTGGCCACGCGAGATTTCCCGCAACAGCCCGAACGCAGCTTCAGGCGATTCCCAGCGTTCGAATAGTTCGCCGCATCCCCAGTAATCCGCAATCAGACGAAAGATGTTGAAATCAGCGAGCGCAACCCCGGGCGCGCGGCTGACCTTCTTAACCAGGCCGATCCGACGCTCGGAATTGATCAGGGTTCCTTCCTTTTCGCCCCAGCCCGCGGCCGGCAGATACAGGTCAGCCCGCTGCGCTGTTTCCGTGGTTGGATACATGTCCTGCACGACGAGGAACTCGAGTTTTCCAAGCAGTTCGTTGAACTCGTCCTGATGAATCCACGAATGGGAGCTGTTCGTGGCAACGACCCAAAGCCCCTTGATGCTGCCGCTGCGAATGCCGTCGATAATCTGGTCGTACGCCCACCCAGTTTCCGAGGGGATTCTGGATTCTGGAATTCCGAGAACAGAACTGACTTCGGTCCTGTCATCCGGGTCGCGAAAGTCGCGGCCTCCAACCAGCCCCGTGATGTTCGAAAATAATCTCGATCCCATCGCATTGCATTGGCCTGTGATGGAGTTCGCGCCAGTTCCAGGCCGCCCAATGTTTCCAGTCATTAACGCGAGATTGATGATCGCCTGCGCCGTGCGCGTCGCCTCATGGCTCTGATTCACACCCATCGTCCACCAAAAGGAAACGCGTTCTCCGTTCGCAATTGTTTTGACGAGGCGATCGAACGATCTGGCATGCAGCCCCGTAGCCGCAAACACGCGTTGCGGTGTGAACTGGCTCACGAACTCTGCGAACGCTCCAAAGCCGGTCGTGTGGCGTTCGATGAACTCGCGGTCAATCGCATCCCACTGCAGCAGTTGGTTCGCGATTCCGTAGAGCAGGGTCAGATCACTCTTCGGCTGCAACGCGTAATGCTGCGTAGCCGCCATGGCAGTCTCGGTTCGGCGCGGATCGATGACGATGATTTCAGGTTGGTGCGGGTTGCGCATTACACGCTGCCACATGATGGGATGCGCGATGCAGGGGTTGGCTCCGACAAAAACCAGCACATCGCTCTCTTCGAAGTCAGCATACGTGAACGGCGGCGCATCAAAGCCAAATGATTGTTTGTAGGCGACATGCGCCGTGGCCATGCATTGACGCGTGTTGCTGTCGCAATGAAGGCCGCCCATGCCAAACTTGAACAGGCAGCCGAGCAACGCCATTTCTTCAGTGCAGATTTGTCCGGTGCTGAGGAACGCAATGCTGTGTTCGCCGTGCTTGGACTGCACCGCGCGCATCCGGCGCGTGAACTCTGTGAGGGCAACGTGCCAGTCAACCGGGAGCGCCTGTCCGCCGGGATTGCGAAGGAGCGGAGTTGTTCCGCGATCTGGCGCGGCGAGCGGGGTCAGCGCCTCCCAACCCTTTGGACAGGCCATTCCGAGGTTCACTGGATAATCCGCGTCGCCGCTCAGGTTCACGGCGGTGCCCTCGCGCAAGTGAATTTTCAATCCGCAGCCGGTGGAGCAAAAGCCGCACACCATCGTGGTTGTGCCATTCGGAATCGACTTCTGCGGGACGTGCCCCAAACCAAACCCGCCAGGGCGTAACAGCAGTTCCCGTGTTAAAGGCCCCTCGTGGCGGCGGATTGCCGGAACCAGGTCATCGATCGAGAGTTTCATCGAATCGCGTCCTTCAACGGATTCCTCCTGGCATGCCGGACCCGGTGCATGTTGTGAAGAAGAGGTAGCGTTCGAGAAATTGGGAAGCAAGCGTCGTCCCGCACGCCGCGGCTCCCCACACAGTCGCGAACCCGCCGGCATTGCCGATCGCAAGCATCGAAAACATCGTGGATGCAACGAACAGGAGCGAACGCCCTTTCAGGACGGGGTGAAAAAGTTCGCGCGCTATCAATGCTGATCGATGCAAACCAGATTTGGGCGAACTCAACGCCCGCCGAGCTGTGAGCTTATCCCACCCAAATAGCATCGTGCGTATCCCAGTCGCTATGAGCGCGAGGGCGGCGGCCAGGTGCGGAACCATCCACGCCGCCCATACTGCGCCGATCGTAGTCCCCAGCAATAATGCGGCTCCGAAAAATTTGGGAAATACAAACGCGACAGGCCACGCCGGCCTTCGCGTATGAACATAAATCATCGCGGATGCAAACACCGCTGCGATGCCTGACAGCATGGTCAGTGCACTGATCTCGATCACGCTGGGAAATTGAGCAAGCGCAATAGCACACGGGGTATAAAATCCGAACGCAATGATCTCGCGGCTCATCCATGAATGTTTCCATCCAAGGAATGCGCGCCACGCCTTCAACGGCCGGCCAAGGTGCAGGGCGCTTGCGCCTAATCCCCCAAACAAAAGAGCGAGGGCTGCAACATTCAAGTCGCTCAAGCGAGACGTGTAGCCCAGCGCCAGCAGAACACCGTGCAGGAGATGCAATCCCAAGGCGGCTTGTGTGAGCACGAGCATCAATACCAGGGGCAAATGAGACGCGCCCTTCTCGAGCCGCCCGCCATCGGCTGATGCGATGTCGCTGGGAAATGGACGGGTTGATGTGTAGCGGGTTGTCGGGAGCGTATAATTGGACGGGAAGGCGCCCGGCAGCAATTGCGCCGCTGGCCGCGTGGTCTCCGTTCTTACCGTGGACTGGTCTACGATCTCGATGCGGATTGCCTCATGCGGGCACGCCTGGACACACGCGGGAGCCTCGCCAGCGTTGAGGCGGTTGTGGCACATGTCGCATTTGCGAACGATGCCCTTGGCCGCAGAGTATTTGGGGACATCGTACGGACATTTCAGCACGCAATACTGGCACCCAATGCATTGATCATCGAGATGACGGACAATCCCGGTCACCGGGTCTTTTTCATACGCGAGAACTGGACAGCCATTGAGACAGGCAGGATCGGCGCAATGATGACAGGCGGTGGTAACGTGCTGCTGGTAGGCGGCGGGAAAATCGGGAGTCTCTTCAACGGCTTTCGATCTTTCCTCGCCCACCAGCAATCCGACGCTGCGCCACGTCTCCCCTTCGTCGAGCCCGTTGAGAGAATGACATGCGCAGACGCACGCCTTGCACCCCGAGCATTTGTCGAGATCCACGACAAAGGCAAATTGCTCGCCTCGTTTTGGCGCGCTGAGCGGGATGAGCTGTCGATAACGCGGCGCGAGGGCGGCTTCCCGATGGTGTTTCTCATGCCAGCGCGAGAATCGCGCAGTGGCTGTCAAATCGCGCTGAGATGAGATGAATTCGTCGATGAGCGAATCGTTTTTGGGTTCCTTCTCGGAATGCCCGGACGCTGGCGGGACGCCCGGGCGTGATGTTCTACCTGCAGGATTTGAAACAGGAGCCGCCATATGTCTGCTTCATCTTTCTCATTCAGAAGCGAATCACAGTTTGCACATACACCCAATCGGCGTCTGCCGAGCCCCCGGCGCCCGCCCACGTGGAATCGATGTAATCACCCGTGAAGAAATGGCCGTACCCGGCTTCGAGCGATGCGAACCGTGTCAGGGCATAGCCTGCGACAATATCGATCTCGGATCCAATGAAGCTGCTGTATTCGGCATTGCGCCCGAACCCGCCCGAGTTCGGCCCGCCGCCGCGTGCGACTCCGCCCGCGTTGTAGAGGTTGTCGCGAGTGTCAGCCAGCCAGAACAAATGTCCTTCCACGGCGAGTGAAAGCCGCGGCAACGGCTTAATCGAAAGAATCGCGCGAACGTCGTGCAGGTTCTGCCACGAAAAGAAATCCATGTAACCGTAGAACTTGTGGTTCGTGGGAAACAGGTTGTCGAAGGTCTCGTGCCGGCCGTCATTGGGATCGCTGTCGCCCGATCCAAACGCGTATTCCAGCGCGAGCCGTGGAGTTGCAGCGCATTCCGCAAAGGTGTAACCAAGATTCGCCACCACGGCGAATGCCTCATGATCCAGGTTATCGCTGGTCAGCGTTTGCTGCCAGTTGCCGAACTGGTAAGCGCCCTCGACGGTGTAATCAAAGTTCCCGAACTCGCCTGGGTTGGACTTGAATCGCGCGCCCAACGTGTAGATATCGCGGCTGACCGGGGCTGCGGTCTGGAAGGGAAGCACAGCATCGGGATTGGCGAAGGAGCTTCCGATGTCATCGTTGCGGGCGAAGAAGTAGGCCTCAGCCGTGTTTTT
The DNA here is from genome assembly GCA_035629175.1 of Verrucomicrobiia bacterium. Lineage (NCBI taxonomy): Bacteria > Pseudomonadati > Verrucomicrobiota > Verrucomicrobiia > Verrucomicrobiia bacterium. The sequence continues at coordinate 221,794 of DASPIL010000067.1, forward strand.
GGGAATCAATTTTGAACTCAGATGCAGCCCCGAGAACAGGCTGTAGTCGTTCCACACGTTGAACTCATTGTCGTCGGGAAGAACCAGTTTGCTGGTGAACGCCTCCGCGGCAAACCACGGGGTTTGCGCGCGCACCTTGATTGCATCGAAGACGCGCCCAATGTTGTTCCACGCAAAAGCGCCGACGAGCCTTTCATCCCCGTAACTTAACTCCTGCCGTCCCACCTTCAGCGAGAGAGGGAACTCCTTGTGATTTCCAACCGTCACATAGGCTTGATGAAGGTCAATCGGGCCATCCGATTCAGGTCCTGTGCCGGGGCCTGGAACAGGAGGAGCGCCCGTATCTCCGCGCCGATCGCCAGTGGTTCCACTGCTCCGGCCTTCCACGAACGCGCTCCACCATTGATGCGTATAGCCAATGCGCATAAGAATCTTTTGACTGAAGTAGGAGTTGTCGTTCAGGCCGCCCGCGACGGTCTCATCGCGAAAGTCGTTGGCGGGCGGAAGGCCAAGGCCGTTCTCCTTCACTTCATAACGCATCCGGACCGTGGAGCTGAAGTCCCATGCCGCCATGTAGGGATCCTTCTGGCGAAGATATTCGTTGAGGAATCCGGGGAATGGAGCAGGCGGAGGGGGCGGTGTGTACTGGGCGTAAACGTCGTTGAGCGCGGCGAGCACCAGGGCGCCCGTTGCAATGCTGCTTTTCATCGTTTTCATCGTTCGCTTGTTTTATCTGCGTTCAGAATCGGGTCATTGATTTGAATCAAACACCGGGCTCATACACGCTTATGGGCATACAGGCGACTCTTCACTGTGGGAACGTGCTGATGCCCGGACCGCCGCGGCAGGACGTCCGCCAGCGTGCAGCGGTTGCGCCTCGCGGGACCCCGTGGCAGTGGGCGAATTCGACGGGCCGGTGCGTCGGCGGTGCGCCCGCTCTTCGAGAAACTGGATCAGGTGTCCGCGATAGCGATAGTAATCCGGATGCTCCATTACTGCCGTGCGATCGCGCGGGCGTTCGAATGGAATTTCAAGGACGTCGCCCACCTCGGCGGCAGGACCGTTGGTCATGCAGATCACGCGATCGGATAGAAAAAGCGCTTCGTCGACGTCATGGGTAACCATCAATGCGGTGATCTGGTTTTTGCGCCAAAGTTCGATGAGCACCTGTTGCAGTTCGTAGCGGGTGAGCGAATCGAGCATCCCGAAAGGCTCGTCCAGCAACAGCATCTTTGGCTTGAGTGCAAATGCCCTGGCAATGCCCACACGCTGCCGCATTCCCTGCGAAAGCTCCGCCGGCTTCTTGTGCATCGAGTCAGCAAGTCCAACCACCGACAGGTAATATTCGACGATCTCCATTCGTTCGCTGCGGCTGGCCGTATGAAATACCTGGTTCACGCCGAGCATGACATTCTCGCAGGCCGTCATCCATGGAAGGAGCGAGGGGGATTGAAATACAACGCCTCTGTCGGGTCCGGCGCCTGAAAGCTCGCGTCCAGCCAGGATGATTCCACCCCCACTGATATCATTCAGGCCGGCAAGCATCGAAAGCACGGTGCTTTTTCCGCAGCCGGAATGACCAATCAGCGTTACGAATTCGCCTTTGCGGATTCGCAGGTTGAAGTCTTTGACGATGACCGCCTCACCCGTTGGAGTCGGGTAAATCTTCGTCAGGTTGTAGAGTTCTACGTGGTCAGACATGGAAATAGTTTGGGACTGATGTTTATGGACTCACAAATGCACGCCGATTTTCTCCACTTTGATTTCACTCCTGCGAACGGGCCGCCGTCTCGTCCAGGTCCGTGCCGTAACCGTGAGATCCTCGGGCTCGATGTCGGGAAGGATCAGCTTTTTTGTCACGGTGGTGTGGTTCTGTTGTTTGGATCGAAGCAGGAAGCGGGTCACTTCCGACCGCAGTTCTTTGAATCGCGCTGAATGGTTGATCGCCTTGCGATCGCGCGGCCGCGGGAGGTCGACGGTGAACGAGGGACCGAGAGTCGCGTTGGGACCCGCCGTCAGCGGAATGATGCGATCGGCAAGGTAGATGCCTTCGTCGGGATCATTGGTAATGAGCACAACGGTTTTTCGATTTTCGAGCCAGATCCGGGAAATTTCATCCTGCAGCGTGGCGCGCGTGAGTGCGTCCAGCGCGCTGAGGGGTTCATCCAGCAGGAGGATTTGTGGATCCATGGCGAGCGCGCGTGCAACGCTGACGCGCTGGCGCATGCCGCCCGATAGCTCGTGCGGCCGTTTGTCGCGGGCCGGGGTGAGATTCACCATCTCAATGTATTTCTCGACGTGCTCCTTTTTCTTAGCAGCCGCCCAGTTAGGAAACACCTGGTCGACGGCGAGCTGGATGTTTTCGAATACATTGAGCCAGGGGAGGAGCGAGTAATTCTGGAAAACGATTCCGCGATCAGGCCCTGGTCCCGTGATCTCCAGATCATTCAGCGTCATGGTGCCTGAATCCGGCTTGAGGAGCCCCGCGATGAGCGAGATGAGGGTTGTCTTGCCCGCCCCGGAATAACCCACGATCGCCACGAATTCACCCTTCTCGATTGAGAGATTAATGTCTGTCAGGACATCCATCGATGGAGTAGCGCCGAAACCTTTGGAAACAGCGTTGAGGTTTAGATATGGCATAGGTCAATTGGCCTCACGCGAAGGACGCGAAGGACGCGACGGGCGCGGAGGATTTTCGGTTGTCGTTGAGCAGCCGTCGGGCATTCTTTTCGTCCATGGAGAACGAAGTGCAACGCACCATTGATGACAACCAGCTTTCCAGAATGATCCTCGATGCGGCCTTCAAGGTGCACACGCGAACAGGCCCGGGATTGTTGGAATCTGTATATGAAACGATTCTTGTCTATGAGTTGCGGAAGGCGGGCTTGCAAGTGGATCGTCAGGTCGCAATTCCCCTCAGGTACGACTGCCTTGTTTTTGATGAAGGATTTCGCGCCGACGTTCTCGTTGAAAAGCGCGTGATTGTAGAATTGAAGTCTGTTGGTCAGTTGACTGAGGTTCATAGCAAGCAAGTGCTTACGCAGTTGCGGCTTTCGGATCGGACGCTTGGGCTTTTGATCAACTTTGGTGAGGTTCATCTGAAGAATGGAATCCAACGAATCACCAATGGTGCGCCCAATCTGAAAACTCGAATCGCCAAGGGCTCTGTATTCTCTTCGCGTCCTTCGCGTCCTTCGCGTGAGGCTTTTATGCGCTTTTTCCTGGCATCAAGGCTTTGAACGCCACGCGCGCCACAGCCCTCCATCGTAAATCGTAAATCATAAATCATAAATCCAGATCAATGAGCTCACACGCTCTTGAATCGTGCCTCGATGGCGCTCATCATTCGGTCGAGGACAAAGCCCACGACGCCAATGGTCACGATGCAGAGGATGATATGCTCGTAAATCAGCGCGTTGTATTCCTGCCATAGAAATCCACCGACTCCCGGGCGCCCCGTCAGCATTTCAGCGGCGACGATCACAAGCCACGCAATGCCGAGGCTTAGGCGGAATCCCGTGAACATGTAGGGAAGAGTTGCGGGAATCAGCACCTTGCAAAGCGTCTTGGTGCGCGAGAGCTTCAGCACTTTCGCAACGTTCAGGTAATCCTGGGGAATGGCGCGCACGCCGACCGCCGTGTTCAACACGGTGGGCCACATCGCGCAAATGGCGATTGTGAAGAGCGCCCCAAGATCGGACGCGTTCTTGCCAGCCCCAAGGAACAGCACGAGCCCGAGCGGCAGCCACGCGAGCGGCGAGACTGGCCGCAGGATTTGAATGATGGGATCAAATATTTTCGTGAAGGTCTTGCTCAAGCCGAGAAAGAATCCGATCGGAGTGCCGATCAACAGCGCAAGCGCGTATCCCTTTGCGACCAGAGCCAGTGAATACCACGTGAACCGCAGAATGCCCTGATCCATTTCGCCACGTTTCTCGAAGGGTTTCAGAATGTATTCCTTGCTGTTCGCCCACGTGCGGGCAGGGGAGGGCAGTTCCTTTGCCCAGGTCACACTGGAGATGTGCCAGAGCACTATGACAACCCCGATGCCGATCAACGGGAGCAGCAGCCAATCAAGTTTCTTGAGCCAGTTGTTATTCATGCGCGCTTAACCCTTTACATTGTGAACCGGAAATCCCTTGGCATACGCCTCGAGGTCGCCCGCTGGATCGAATTCCTTTCCGTCAAACAGCGTCTCCTTGCCGTTGTCGAGCCCGCCATGCGCATAGCCAATCTCCTTCATCGCTTCTTCGTAAATATCCGTGCGCATCACCTGCTTCGCCACGCCTTCGTAATCGGGCGTGCCGCTTACCATCCCCCACCGGCGAAATTGTGTGAGAAACCATTTGGCAAACTTGGGCTGCGGATAATTGCAGTTGCGTTTGCTGAAGTGCATGTAGAACTCGTCTTCCAACTTGCGCCCATCGCCGTAATCGAGCTTCCCCTGCAGGCGTCCCAGAATCGTTTTGGAATCGCAGTTGATGTAGGTGGCTTTTGAAACAATGTCGCATTGCTCCGGCCGGTTGTTCATGTCATCCAGCCACACGCTCGCTTCGTGAAGCGCCTTTAACACAGCCTTTACGGTCCTCGGATTTTTATCTGCAAACTCCGCCAGGAACGCGCACACTTTTTCGGGGTGATCCTTCCAAAGGTCCTGAGTGGTAATGGACGTGAATCCAATTCCGTCCTGGATGGAACGTGCATTCCAGGGTTCTCCAACGCAGAAGCCATCCATCTTGCCGATCTTCATGTTCGACACCATTTGCGCCGGGGGAACAACGATGAGACTCACATCCTTGTCGGGGTGAATGCCTCCTTCAGCCAGGTAATAGCGCATCCACATAGCGTGCGTCCCGGGCGGAAAGGTCATGGCGAATGTGAGCGGCTCGCCGAGGTTCTTGGCTTTGTGAACGAATGGCTTGATGGCTTTCGGATCGGCTCCCACCTTGCCTTTCCAATCCATCTTGAGCGTGATGGCCTGGCCATTGCGGTTGAGAAGCCAGGGAATGATCATGGGTTTTTTGGGCGATCCCGCCAAACCCATGGTCGAGGCCAGGGGCATTCCGATCAGCATATGCGTGGCCTGTAACGTGCCGCTGCTGAGATTGTCGCGAATCGCAGCCCAGTTGGCTCCCTTGGTCACCGTTGACTTGATTCCGTATTTGCGGAACAGGCCCTTCTCGTGCGCGATGACAATCGGCGAGCAGTCGGTGAGCGCGATCATGCCGAAATTCATCGCGGCTGTTTCGGGCGCGTCGCTCGCATATGCGGTTCCCACCCATGCGCGTGGCAGTCCGGCGAAGAGGGCGCTCAACGTGAGACCTTTGGCTGTCCTGCCAAGGAACGCGCGGCGGCTGAGATCAGGCGACGATGATTTGATCGATAGATGAGATTTCTTTTGCATGGGATACTTGTATTGAACGGCGGAGGTGGACCGCCTCTTCGAACAGGTCGGTCCGAAAAACGGCGCGTCCCAGTGCGAAACTGAGCGCCGCGGGGTTTTTGATCATTCCGAGTGCGCGAATCAATTGAAACACCCACGCGGCTTTTGCGGAATCCGGTTCGTTTGCGTCGCCCCCTTGAAAGACGCTGAATCGCGGCACGTGGCGGATCTTGCCGTGGCCAAAATCAAATGGTCCCTCGAAACCGCGCCGCAATATCCTGGCCGGCACATTCACGTATTCGGCCCGCGCGAGAGTGCTGGCCACATGGTCGCGGTTCACAGCAGCTTCACAGAACTCGCAAGCTTCCATAAGCGCCGCGAGCATTCCCAGGTGCTCTGAAGGACGCTTCATAGCGAAGTCGCGGCGCACCATCAGCACCTTCTCGGGATGTCCGGGATTCAGCTCTGCGCTGACTGCGGCGCACCAGCCGACACCGGATTGCACGGCGACAGAATTCCAAGGCTCTCCAACGCAGAAGCCATCGAGGTGGCCCGCCTTCAGGTTGGAAACCATTTGCGGCGGCGGAACGACGACGATGCGGACATCGCGGTCAGGATTGATTCCGCCAGTCAGCAGCCAGGATCGCAGCAGAAAATGATGCGACGAAAATTGGGAGACGATTCCGAAGGTGAACGTTTTGCGATGGCGTTGAGCGATGATTTCCTCCCGCAGCCGGATTGCATCGTGAACCCCAGAGGCATGCAGAGCGTTCGACAATGTGATCGCATTGCCGTTCAGGTTCAGCACCAGGGCTGTGATGCAATCGACGGGAATGGAACCGAGGCCGAGAGTTGCGGCCACAGGCATGGCTGCGAGCGCGTGCGCGGCATCCAGTTCGCCGTGGAGGATCTTGTCGCGAATCGTTGCCCAGCCGAGTTCGCGGTGCAACGCAACGCGAAGCCCGTATTTGCTGAACAGTCCCAACTCATGCGCCATCACAATGGGCGCGCAATCAGCAAGCGGCACGAAGCCCACGCGCAGCGGGGCGCGATTGCGATTCGAAATCAAGTCTGGCGATTTATGATTCACGTTTGAGTTGATGAGACTGCTTTAGCGATGCGTGTGCCAGCTGTGTCGATGGCTTGATGATTGCTCGGAGCGTTCTCCATCGAAACCATGACACGGATTCATACATGAATGTTCCCCTCGATACGCGGCAGGTGCAGATGTTTTGCGTGCTGGCGCGCACTGGCAGTTTCACGCAAACCGCGCGCGAAGTGCATGTGACACAATCAGGAGTGAGCCACGCAATGAAGGCGCTGGAACGCGATGTCGGTTGTCGCCTTTTGGACAGGCTGGGCAAAAAGGTCGTGCTGACGCAGGCTGGCGAACAGCTGCTTCATCACGCCCTCAAAATTCTGCACGAGATGGAAAGTGCGCGTGAAGCGCTGACGCATCTTGGCAAGTGGGGGCGCGGCCGCCTTCGCCTGGGTGCCAGCACTACTGCATGCCAGCACATCATCCCGTCCGTCATGCGCGAGTTCAAAGAAAGTTTTCCGGAGCACGCCATCAGCATCGAACCTGGCGACACGCCCGAGATTGTAAACCTGCTGCTGCGTCAACGAATCGATCTCGCGTTGTCGCTGGAACCCGCGAACGAACCGCAGCTGGAGTTTCATCCGCTCTTCAACGACGAATTGCATTTCATCGTCGGATCGATGCATCCGTGGGCGCGCAGCGGAAAAGTGGAGCGGTCGGAGATACCCCGGCAGAGCTACATCCTTTACAGCAAGAACAGCGTGACGTTCCGGCTGATCGAGCAGTATTTCAGGCGGGAGGAAATGTCGCTGAACACGGTCATCGAACTGGGCAGCATGGAAGCAACGAAGGAACTCGTGAAGCTCGGCATCGGCATCAGCATTGTGGCGCCCTGGATTGCGCGGAAGGAAATCGACGACGGTTCGCTCGTCGCATTGCCGCTGGGCCGACGCAAACTGGAGCGTCGCTGGGGCATCCTGCATTGGAAAGGCCGGCGTCTCAGCCTGGCAGAGGAAACGTTTCTGGGGTTGTGTGAATCGGCCTGCATGCCTCTGTCGTCGAAGCAGATTGAGTAACCCAGCGGATGGCCTCGGCAGTTGAAAGAGCTGATACGTTCGCAGACACTTGAAAGCGTTACGCCTTGGGCGGTTCTTCCCCGCGTTCTGCAAACCAGTGGCGCAAAGAAAACGAGATCTCCCGCATCCTTTTCTTTATGCGTCCGGGCTTTCATCCGCCAAAGCAATCGCGGGGAAGCGAAGGGAATCGACACTCCATCGATATCCCGAAGGATCACGTCTTTGGCCGCTTCGGCATAATCAATTCCCGCGGCCATCCGCATGAGATCAACAACGATTTCATCTCCGATGCGGATGACGTTATACTTCTGCAAGTCTCCGGGCTGGAGTTCCCGAACCGCGTTGTCGGGAAGCGTGGAAAGCGCTGAATAAACTATGGCTTCGTTCTCCGCGTCAGCTGCCACGATCAAATCGACGGCTATCGTTCGCCGGTTATAATTCGCTGCGCGCATCGCAAAGCCTCCGATCACAACATATTTCGCCTCACGCGAATTCAATTCCTGGCACAGATCGCGGAGGTCCTCGACCGTCGGCCCACGAGGCTCTAGGCTTTCCGGCGGGCAATCATTCGCCATAACCATTCGTTCGCTTCTTCATGAGTTTCGAAGCGATGAACTCCGCGCGGAATATTCACTCCGCCCAACGCTTTTCTCCATGCGATGGCATCAGCCTTCTTGCTGAACCGTGTGTCCAATGCATCCGCCCTCTGCGTGCGACGGCCAACAAAGCGGTCGATGTTCTCCTCCACATTGATGAACGGCTCTTTCACGCGCAGCTAGAATAGGCTTTGGAACTGACGGTTGCAAGGCGCCCTGCACTGGGCAAACCCCGGGCTTGCTGCTACGTTTCAGCCATGGCGCGTGATGATTTGTTTGCGGCAGCGCCCGCTCCCGCACCTGAAATTCAGTCGGAGCCCGATGTCCGGCGGCATCGACCTCTCGCTGATCGCATGCGCCCGCGGATTCTGGGCGAGTACGTCGGACAAACGCACATTCTCGGTCCGGGACAATTGCTGCGCCGCGCCATTGAAGCCGATCGCATCCAATCTCTGATTTTTTACGGCCCGCCCGGCACGGGCAAAACGTCGCTCGCACAGATCATAGCGCTCCAGACGAGCAGCAAGTTCGAGAGGTTGAGCGGCGTGGAGTCCAACGTCGCCGATATGCGGCGCGTTCTTTCCGGCGCAGCGAATCGATTGGAGAATACAGGGCAATCTACGATTTTGTTCATCGACGAAATCCATCGCTTCAACAAGGCGCAACAGGATGTCCTGTTGCCGGATGTGGAAAGCGGGGTCATTCGATTGATCGGCGCGACGACGCACAATCCGTTCTTCTTTGTAAACTCGCCGCTCGTTTCCCGTTCACAAATTTTCGAACTGCGCCCATTGATGGAGGACGAGTTGTTCTCGTTGTTGCAGCGCGCGCTCGCTGACCAGGAGCGGGGACTCGGGTACATGCGGATCGAGGCCGATGAAACGGCGCTGCGCCACCTGGCGAAGCTTTCGGATGGCGATGCGCGAAAGGCGTTGAACTCGCTTGAGATCGCAGCGCTGACAACCGCTCCTTCCGCTGATGGAGTCGTGCGCATTGACCTCGTGGTGGCGGAGCAGAGCATTCAAAAGAAAGCGGTCGTTTATGATGACGAGGATGCGCACTATGACACGATTTCAGCGTTCATAAAAAGCATGCGCGGCAGCGATCCCGACGCGGCTTTGTACTGGCTGGCGAAGATGATTCACGCGGGGGAGGATCCGAGATTCATTGCGCGCCGGATCGTGATTTGCGCGGCCGAGGACGTTGGCCTTGCCGATCCGATGGCGCTCGTCCTTGCCAATGCGGCGATGCAGGCGGCGGAGTTTGTCGGCTGGCCCGAAGCGCGCATTCCCCTTGCAGAGGCCACCGTTTACATCGCAACCGCCAACAAGAGCAACAGCGCATACCTCGCCATCGATGCGGCCCTGGCGGATGTGAAAGCCGGTCGCACGCTCCCAGTTCCTGAGCACTTGCGCGACGCCAGTTATAAGGGCGCGAAGCGGCTGGGTCACGGCGCAGGTTACGAATACGCGCACAGCCATCCCGACCATTTTGTCGCCCAGGATTATCTTGGGGCGGAGAAGCGCTATTACGAGCCGACCGAACAAGGCGTGGAGAAGAAGATCAAGGAACGCGTGGATAGGTGGCGCGCGCAACTCGCTGCAGCAAAAAAGAAACCCTCGTAACGCCTTCTGTTGTTCTTCTTGAACGCGTCTGCCGTTCGCAGTCGATGCATTGCCAACCGCAATCGCGTGTGTTTATCTCCAACACATGTCGTCGAGTCAGGAATTGAAAAGCAGCCTCCGCGACCGGATGCGCACGGTCCTGAAAACCCTCGATGATGCGCAACGGCGGGAGGCATCGAGGCGCGTTCGGGGCCAGCTGGAACGCCAGATTTTTTGGCAGAACGCAGATTTCATTTTCTTCTACGCCCCGCTCCCGAACGAGATCGATATCTGGCCTTTGTTGCTCGACGCTCTTGGGCAGGGAAAAATCGCGTGTTTGCCGCGATTCGACCCGTCCACGGAGGCCTACACGGCGCATCGATTGGTCGATCCCGCCCGCGATGTTGTAATCGGCCGCTTCGGCGTGCGGGAGCCTGCGGAAACGTGTGCGATGTTGCCGCTGGCTGACCTGGACCTCGTGCTTGTCCCCGGCCTTGCGTTCGACTCACGGGGACATCGCCTTGGACGAGGCAAGGGCTTTTATGATCGGCTGCTGGCGGAAGCGCGTGGGATCCGGTGTGGAGTGGCGTTTGATGAACAGATGGTTCCGGAAGTTCCCGTCGAAACTCACGATGTCACGCTGGATTGCGTCGTGACGCCGAGTCGCTGGATTCATAAAGCGTAGCGCAGGTTTCGCAACCTGCTGTATTGCGGACGTCCCCGTCTGCTGTCCGATCCGCGACAAACGGGCGACGAAATCTGCGTGCAGCTGATTGGGAAGTCTGTGCTGCGCCTTTCGGAAACCAGCTGGACTTGGTTCTCGGGACTGCGGTAGGTTTTGTCACGCGTGCGGCAGGGGACTTGAGGTGAACATCGATCCGGGTTTGGCACGCATGCGGCATCTGACGTGCGGGTTAGCTTTCGCTGAACGGGCTTCAGCGAAATTCCCGTTGAGCCGCAACGCGCGATGAATTGCACTGTGACACCGGGCGCTGGACAAATTCGAAGCTGGCGCCGGTTCTGGAATGATTTTGGCGGCTAATATTTCTGAAGGCGCTGCTCTGTTCGCCGGCGGGGCAGCGCTTTCGTTTTTGGTCCTCTGGTGGCGAGATCGCGCCGCTCACAATGCGCGCACGCTTCAGGCCCAGGCACTCCTCGACAAGACACGTGCTGAAGCGGAAAGCCTGCGTCGCGAAGCATCTGTGGCTGCGAGCCAGGAAGCGCTGCGCTTGCGTTCGGAGACGGAAGCCTCTTTCGCAGCGCACCGGTCCGAACGCACGGAAACCGAACGCCGACTCGCCGAACGCGAAGCTCTGATCAACACGCAATTGCAGCGGGTGCTGGAAACCGAGAAGGCGTTGAAGGTGCAGCAGGAGGCGCTCGCGGCGCGCGAACGTGACATTGACACGAGGGAGAAACAGGTGGAGGAACTTCTCCGCCAGCGCCGGGCGCAACTCGAAGCCGTCGCGCAGCTTGCGGAATCCGATGCGCGCAAGCAGTTGCTCAGCGAGGTGGAACAGGAATCATTGCGCGATGCCGGCATGCTCTCGAGACGCATCCTGGATGAAGCGCGCCATCATGCGGAAGACAAGGCGCGCCACATTATCAGCACGGCAATCCAGCGTTACGCAAGCGATCACACGTTTCAGAACACCACGACTTCGCTGGCCTTGCCCAATGATGAAATCAAAGGCCGCATCATCGGCCGGGAAGGCAGGAACATTCGCGCATTCGAAGCGGCCACGGGCACCACGATTTTGGTGGATGACACGCCTGGGGCGGTGGTGATTTCCGGCTTTGACCCTGTGCGCCGGGAGATTGCGCGCGAGGCCATGGCCCGGCTGATCCAGGACGGGCGCATTCATCCCACGCGCATCGAGGAAGTGGTAACGGCAATCACCGAGGAAATGGACCAGGCCATCGTTCGGCTGGGCGATGAAGCGATCGCAAAGGCAGGGCTCTCGCCGATGCATCCTGAGATCGTCAAGCTGCTGGGGCGGCTCCATTTTCGTCACAGTTACTCCCAAAACGTTTTGGATCATTCCGTCGAGGTCGCGCATTTGATGGGGCTCATGGCCGCGGAACTTGGCATGGACGTGACGATCGCAAAACGAACAGGTTTGCTGCACGACATCGGCAAAGCGGTTAACCATGAGGTTGAAGGGCCGCATGCAGTCGTCGGCGCGGACCTGATCAAGCGCTTTGGCGAACCGGACGCCATCGTGAACGGCGTGGCTTCACACCACAATGATGTCCCGCCGATGGGACCACTGGGAATCCTGGTGAGCGCAGCCGACGCGATCAGCGCTTCGCGACCTGGCGCCCGTTCGGAGAACATGGCGACCTATTTGAAGCGAATCGAGAGCCTTGAAAAGATCGCGTCAGGAATTGCAGGCGTGGAAAAAAGCTTTGCCTTCCAGGCGGGCCGCGAACTGCGCGTGTTTGTTAATCCTGAGAAGCTGAATGATGAGGAGTCGTTCATGCTCGCGCGAACGATCGCATCGAAGATCGAAGCAGAACTGCAATATCCCGGACAGATCAAGGTCACGGTGATTCGGGAAACGCGCTGCGTGGAAGTGGCGAAGTAGATCCGCGGAACATGAACGGGGCGCAGGGCGAGTCGAAAACCGCAGGCCCACAGGGGATTTGGCAGTGAAGCGGGCCGACACCGCACGCTCCAACGCTAGCGGCCTTCGTTGAGCGAGCTCGGCAAGCCGCCGGTTTCCCAACCGCGCGGAGAGTTCCACGGACGGGAAGAAAGATTTTCCGACTCAGTCGAAGCGCAGCCCGTGCATGCGAGGGCGCCTGCGGCAATCAGCAGCAGGGCCATCCATCGGATTTCAATTACGTAGCGTTTCACGATGCGGGATGAGCGGGAATGACCTGGTCACCTTCCATGATTTCGCCGAGCTTCCAGCCGGGAACCACGTTTGCGACGCAGCGATCCTTTTGGACACTCGTCACTTTTACTTTCGCAACCAGCCGTCCGTTTCGATTCACCAGCAGTTCGCCCTTCGGAACGACCTGTTGATCCTCGCCAACATTCAACACGACGAAATCCCACTTTGGATCGCTCACAACGACCTGGCCCTTAAGATTGCCGGGAAGATAAACGATACGGCGGGGGTCACGATAGTCGGCCAATTCCTCCTCCAATTGGCGCGCCTTCTTGTTCAGCGTGCCAATGACAACCTGCGCTTCAGCCAGGCCTTCCTGCGTCTGGCGCAGGTTGCGGGCGAGGTTGGCAACAAATTCGGTGGTGCCTACCTGGCGATAGGCGGCGACCTCAGCCTGCGCTGTTGCGAGTTCGGCGCGCGTGCCGGTCAATTGTTCAGTGAGTTGGTTCGCACGTTGGGTGAGCTGGCTGGCTGATTCAACGGCGCGATCCCGCTCCGTTGTCGTGGTGGCCAGTGCTTCCTTGGTCTGGGTCAATTCCGTCGTGCGCTGTTCAAGATCCCGGCGGGTGCTGGACAGCTCAGTTTGCGCCTGCTCCTTCATGGTCCGCTCGTTGTCGCGGTCGGCGCGGGTCGTGACGATGTCCGTCCGTACCTTGGTAAAATTGAGACCAGCGACAGCCAAACCGGCAACAATGGCGACGATCAAACTGATGCGAATCAACATGGCTAGAAAAGATTCTGAGTTTTCAAACGAACCGGGCCAGACTATGCAGTTGATTTGGCGGTGTCAACGATCCAGTGGCATGTGAACGTGAACACGCATGTTCATCGTCCAGGCCGGTGGCTATGAATCCACGTCCCGCATTCCGAGTGAGCCATGCCCGCAGAGCAGGCTTGGAACTCGACAACCCCTCGTCCTATGCTGCGCGCCATGAAGTATCGTCGTTTCGGACGCACCAATTTGCAAATGCCGGTCCTCACGTGCGGGGGCATGCGTTTCCAATACAAATGGCAGGACGTGGAACTGAAGGATGTGCCGCGCGACAACCAGGAGAACCTTGAATCGGTGATTCATCGCGCGCTGGCCCTTGGAATCAATCACCTGGAGACCGCACGCGGTTACGGATCTTCAGAAATGCAGCTCGGACGCCTGTTGCCATCGCTCCCGCGCGAGAAAATGATCGTGCAAACCAAGGTCGCGCCGCATCGAACACCGCGCGAGTTCCTGGAGACGTTCGAGACGTCAATGCGTTATCTCGGCCTCGAATACGTCGACCTGCTTTCTTTTCATGGCATCAACAACCGTGAACTCCTCGACTGGAGCATCCTCAACAGCGGATGCCTTAAGGCGGCGCGGCAACTGCAACGCGAAGGCCGCTGCAGGTTCATCGGCTTTTCCACGCACGCAACGACGGACATCATCCTGGACGCGATCAAGACCGACGAATTCGATTACGTGAACCTCCATTGGTATTTCGTCAACGACCTGAACTGGCCTGCGGTTGAAGCGGCCGCGGCGCGCGACATGGGCGTGTTCATCATCAGCCCGAACGACAAGGGCGGGAAGTTGCAGGAACCCACGCCGAAGATCCGGGAATTATGCGCGCCGTTGACGCCGATGCAATTCAACGACCTGTATTGTCTCGCGCGTCCACAGGTTCACACGCTGAGCATCGGCGCCAGTCGTCCGAGCGACTTCGACGAGCACATCGCGGCGCTGGAGCATTATGAACGTGCTGCGGAAATCACCGAGCCGATCGAGAAACGGTTGCGGGAGGAAATGCGCAGGGTGCTCGGCGACGATTGGTGCGAACGCTGGTTTCAGGGATTGCCGAACTACGTGGATGTCCCGGGACAAATCAATGTCACGGAGATCCTGCGGCTTTGGACCTATGCGAAGCCGCTGGGGCTAATGCCATGGGCGAAGATGCGTTACAACCTGCTGGGGCAGGGGGACCATTGGTTTCCGGGCGAGAACGCGGCCAAGGCTGCAGAGGTGGATCTCGCAAACGCGCTCGCACGGAGTCCGTTTGCAAAGCGCATCGGTTCAATCCTCAAGGAAGCTCACGACAGCTACTTCGAAAAGCCCGTGGAAAGACTCAGCAAAAGCTGAGGGATTGTTCGGGCGAACGGCGGACCTGCGCCGGACCGCTGACTTGCAGTCGCCTTACGATGATCGAACAATCGATCGCCAACAAATTGAGCGTTATGTCCGAGACGACTAAGGGGCAGAGCGCTGCACGATTTTCGCCACCCCGCCACAAATTGAGCGCTAAGCCAACACATGCAAGCCGGCGCTCCGGTGCATGCTCGTTTGGAAACCTGTTGCGCTACGCTACTTCTTCGGCGCTGTGGGGGCGCCCGCATTCAACTGCGACAACACGGCGTCTGTGATGTCCTCGGCGGTTGAGTATATGACGATTGGAGTTTGATCAGCGGTCTTGCCTGCGCTGTCGAGGATCAGTGAGTAATTGCCCGCCTTTCCCTTGGATCGAACCACGGCGTAGATTTCAGTCAACAGGTTTTCCCGGACCCGGGTGCGCTGGTCGATCAGCCGGGTGCGAGCCTGGTTCTCATATTGTTCCATTGTCCGCCGGATTTCCGTGATCTCGCGCAGCTTGTCTTCGGCGGCTTTCTTTTTGCGGTCGCGTTCCTCCGACGAAAGCACCTGGTTATTGGCCTCGGAGAGCAGCGTTGTGTAGCTCTCCTTGCCCTTGTCCTCGCTTTTTTTCAAATCTTCAAAACCCGTCGCGAGTTCGGTGCGGAGACTTTGAAGCGAAAGGTCCGCCTCCTTGAACTTCCAGTAGTTCGTGAATACGCGGCTCAGGTCGACGGTGGCTGCCTTGAACTGCGCGTGCGCCACCCCCGGCAGCATGCCCAGGAGCAGGAACAGAGGAAGCCACTTGATCAGCAATCGTTTCATAACGTCAAAACAAACTAGAATTTGCCGCACCGGGCGAGCGTAAAAATTTTATGCCGCCGCGCGTGCAGTTCAATTCAGACATCACGCGCCGCGAATTGTTCATCCTCTTCGCGCCGGCTCAGGGGAATTGAATTTCCATGAGGAAGGCATCGGGGCTTTTCGTGTTCTTGCGGGAATTCCCCAGGTTCTCCTGGAACTCGAAGGGCGGGAATGTGTTCGTGACGGTGAGATTTTTGGAGGTGGTCTGGCCCCCGATCCAGGCTGTTGCATTCCCTCCAACCGACCCCACCGCGAGGGCGTTCGGAATGTCATTGCCTGTGCCGCCGAAAAGGACGGCGTTCGTGAAGGTGAGAGGGACTGTGCCCGCGGTTTCCTGCAGCGCGACGAGGAATCCATCCCGCGGCGTTCGGCC
Source organism: Verrucomicrobiia bacterium (assembly GCA_035629175.1). NCBI lineage: Bacteria > Pseudomonadati > Verrucomicrobiota > Verrucomicrobiia > Verrucomicrobiia bacterium. The sequence goes on from DASPIL010000067.1 coordinate 237,727, forward strand.
GGAGCGCCGGGCGATGGCTCCAGGAGCGCGCAGTTCCAGCGTGTTCACATTTGTGTTAAAGAGATTGTTCGCGGTGGTGAAACCCGCCACATACACCTGCTGCCGCGCTTCATCCACGGCGATGCCAGTTCCCTGGTCGTTGCCGCGGCTTCCAAATTGCGCGGAATAGACCAATGCCCCCGCCGGGTTCAGCTTGGTGACAAACGCGTGTGTGTTGAAGTCGGCACCAGGCGCGAGCGGCGTCACGATGGTGTTCGTTGGAAACACGCGGGAAAAAGTGTAGCCCGTGACGTAGGCGTTGCCCGTGGAGTCGGTCTTGATATCGGTTCCTGCGTCGTGGTCTGCCCCGCCAAGGAACGTGGAGTAAAGGATATCCGTTCCTGCAGCGTTCAGTGCGGTCACAAAAGCGTCGGTGCGAAATGACTTGCCGCGCTGCATGTTCAGGTTCGTGAACACCACAGGATTTGTCCAGGTGCTGTTGGCGACCACGAGGGCATTTTCGATGGGGAAATCACGCGATACCGTGAACCCGGTCACATAGGCCTGCCCCGACCGCACCGCAATCGCCTCGGCATTGTCCTGGTTCGTTCCGCCGAGGAACGTCGAATACGCAGCCACCGGATTAATGAGCTCCGTCAATCGCACGACGAATGCATCCCGGCGCCCGCCATACACGGTCTGAACACCGTTGGGCACGGGATTGAAGTTTGTGGATTCCGTGAAGCCCGTGACAAACACATCGCCCGTGCCGCCATCCAATGCGATGCCTGTTCCTGAATCCCGGCGGCGTCCACCCAGCAAGACCGAGAAGTCCAGGCCGGTTCCGTCCGCGTTCACGCGTGTGACAAATGCGTTGATCGGGAAAATCCGGAACGCATTGTTGGGCCGCCCACTCTCTTCAAGCGTCGCGAGCGACAGCGGATTACCCTCTGGGACGATCGGGAAGTTCCGGGAATCGGTAAAACCTGTGACATACGCGCGTCCTGTCGCATCGACCGCCACCGACCGGGCTCCGTCATCAGTTCTGCCGCCAAGGTATGTGCGATAAATCAGCTCCCGCGTGGTGCCGCTGTACTTGGCGACGAACGCGTCACCAAAGGCGCCAATTCCCCCGGCATAACCGGGTTGAAGCACATCTGCAGAACTGGCAAAGCGTTTCGATAAGGTTTCTCCAGCCACATAAATATTGTTTGCTGCGTCTACCGCAATTCCCCACCCGAACTCGGCCTTTGCTCCGCCGATGAAGGTCGAAAAGCTCATTACGGGATCGATCACCAGGGCGCGGGTTGCGTCGAACTTGCCTACAGCGAAACCGATGGTGTCCCTGGAAACCATGCGATATCCACCCGATACGGGGATTCGCTTTCCAAGCTGGTCCTGATAGATGACCGGGCGATGTTGACGGATCTGTTCTCCCGCCACTTTGATTACCAGTTCCCCGTTGCGATCAATCCGAACTGAATCGGCGCCTTCGATTCGAAACGCGATGTGTGTTGGATTCGCACCTGGTTGCAGGATGAAATCGTACTCGAGTCGCGCGTGTTGATCCGCGTAGTAAATCAGGTCGATGCCTGAATACAGTTCCGTCGCGCGCACGCGGGCGAACAGAGGCTGGCCTGTACGCCATTGCGACCGATCTGTGCCCACGAGGTAATTCACCTTGCCAGGAAGCGTTTCGATTCCCTGCAATACGCTCGTCACATCAGCGCCCACCCAACGCATCGATACCACTCGCGCAGCTTCGGCAGCGGATCTTCCAGGAAGCGTGAGTTCCGCTCCGGACGAATCGAGTGTCACCGCGCAATCCACCCCGCGGGCGATGAACCTCTGTGAATCCAGCGATTCAAAGTACAGCGGCGCGCCCGACAAAAACTCAGCGGCGGTCTGGGAAGTTGATGACGCGTGTGCTGAAGTCAACATCGTGCCGGCGCACGTGAGCGTCAGGAGGAACTTGCTTGCTGGCCAACTCATATTAAAAGGGTCGTTCAAACCCAACGCCAAACTGGAACCGCCCTGAGCCGCTGTTGTGGCGGTCGTGCTGGATTGGTATGCCATAATCCAGGCGCAGCGGGCCGATCGGCAGATTCAGGCGCAATCCAATGCCCCAGTTGTCGTTGTAGTCAGTGAAGTCGTACGAGTACGCGTCATACATCACATTGCCCATGTCGTAGAACAAAGCGAAGCGCAGACGATCAATGATGGGCAGGCTGTATTCTGCAGACGCAAAGTAATACGTATTGCCGCCGATGGGCTCGCGTGAACGCGGCGGTTCGCCGGTCTCGCGGGGACTGATGCTCCGATACCGATATCCGCGCAGTGAGTAGAGGCCGCCGAGATAATAACGATCGTAGAAGGGCACGCTGTCATCGCTGCCGTAAGCGTCGCCAACGCCCGTGCCGCCCAGGAGTTCGAGCACATGGCCGCTGAACAGGCCGCGGAAATACCAATGGGTCTTCAGTTCGGCCTTGTAATATTCCTTCTCGCCCGGGAATGGTCCCGCCAGTTCCACCAGGATCTCAGTGCGCTGTCCCTTGTCCGGCAAGGTCGTGCTGTTGCGTGTGTCGTACGCCAGCGAAAGCTCAACCTTGGAAAGCAGCGAGCTGCCGTCCTCTTCCCACAAATCGTCCGGAATTCGGGGCCGGGGCTCGCCAGGATAATGGCCCGGCTCAACGGGCAAGTGGCCGTTGAAGTCGATCCCGACATTCTCGATGCGGTAACCAATGCTGCCGATCAGGAAGTCGCTCCCCAGCGCGCGAGTCAAGTTGACGTGGCCGCCTGAGCGGGTCTCGTTGTAAAGATTCTCAAGGCTTTGGAAGTTCAGCTCGCGATGATAGAGGTCAACACCCAAAGCGAGTTTGCGTCCGAGAAACCAGGGCTCCACAAACGAGGCGAGATAATCCTGGCGGCGTGTGCCCAGCTGCATGCGCAAGCGAAGCTTCTGTCCCGCGCCTGTGAAGTTGGGTGGATTGAACAGGTCGAAGTTGCCCTGCGTGATTTCTGCAAAGCCTACGAGTGAGTCGACGGAGCTGAACCCCGCGCCCATGCTGAGGTTGCCCGTGTTCTTTTCCTCGACACTGATGACGAGGTTCTTGCGCGTGGGAACATCGGTGGGCTCCGGCCGCGCGTCGACCTTCTCAAAATACTGCAATCCCTCGAGACGCTGACGGCTCAGGCGCACTCGGACCATGTCGAAGGTTTCGCCAGGGGTGACAGCCAGTTCGCGGCGAATGACGCGATCCTTCGTTTTGTTGTTCCCGCGGATTTCGATCTTCTCGATGTAAGAGGGCTGTCCTTCCTCGATCTTGAACTCGAGGTCCATCGTGCCGGTGTCCGTGTTCGGGATGCGGCTGACGTTGAGGTTGCGCGAGACATCGAGGTAACCGCGCGCGCCGTAGAAATCTTCGATTTGCTGGACGTCATCCTGATAACCCTTGGGCGTGAAGACATCGCCGACGTCCATTCGAAGGCCGTTCGAGCCCAGAGGTGTCTTGTTCAGCAACACGCCGCGCGGCTGGAGGGCGCGCAAGCCTTCCGCAATCTGTTCATCCGTGAAGAGTTCGTTGCCCGTGATGTTCACCGAGCCAACGCGGTATTGCTGGCCTTCATACACGATGAAGTGAACGATCATTTTTCGCGCGGAAGGATATTCAAACTGAACGTCCTTCAACTCGAAATCGATGTAGCCCTTGCTGCGGTAGAACTCTGCCAGGCGCTCCTTGTCGTCTTCAAACTGGTCGTCCTTGAACACCCCGCTGCCTGTGATCCAGGAGAACATCCAGCGCTTGCGGGTCTTGATGGCTTTGCGAAGTTCGCGCTGGCTGAAGGCATTCGCGCCGTCAAACTGCACGGCCCGGATCTTCACCTTGACGCCTTCCTTGATTTCAAAGGTCGCTGTCGCGCGGCCCGTGTCGGCATCAATGTCAGTGATGTATTTGATCTCAGTGCCGGGATACCCGGCCTTTTGATACATCTTCTGCAGCTCCTGCGTGTCGGTGAAAAGCTTCCGTTCGTCCAGGGGCTCGCCCACCTTCGAAGTGATCCGCCGCTGCAGCTTGCTGTTGCTGTAACGGGTGTTCCCTTGAAAATTAATGTCGGTCAGGCGCGGCTTCGATTGAACGACGTAGGTGAGCACCACGCCTTCCTGCGTGGGTTCTTCGGTGACGCGAATGTTGTAGAACTGGCCGGTGCCGTAAAGATTCCGGATGTCATCATCGACCGCGAGCCGGCGATAGGGATCGTTCGGCTTGACGCGAATATTCGCGCGGATCAGTTGATCGCTGACTTCCTGCGGGCCGACGTGGCGGATTTCGATGCGGGCGACTTTGAGAGAGGAGGGCTGTGCCCATGCGACGGGCATACAGGAAAGACAGAAAGACAGCCCGCAAAGGCAAAGCAGTGATTTTCTCATCGTCAATTATGCACGTCGTCGTCGCTGATCTTGGCCGCATTCTCAAAACGGGTGAATGATCGCAGGAACGTGAGGTTCACGTCGCCGGTCGGGCCGTTGCGCTGCTTGGCGATCAACAGGTTCACCGCCACCGCGTCTTCCGTCTCGCCCGCGTTCGTCGGGTTGTCGTCGTCCTCGCCGCTGCTCGGCTTGTAGAGCAGCCCGATGAGGTCGGCGTCCTGTTCGATGGAGCCGGATTCGCGAAGGTCGGACATGCGCGGTTTGCGGCTCTTGTCCTTTTCCATCTCGCGGTTTAACTGGCTCAAAACAATGATCGGAACCTCGAGTTCCTTGGCCAGCGATTTGATGCCGCTCGAGATATCCGCAATCTCCTGCTGCCGGTTTTCTGCCCGGCGCGCAGTAGAATGGAGAAGCTGCAGATAATCAATCACGAAAAGCTTGATGCCATGCTGCTGGTGCATGCGCCGCGCCTTCGCGCGCAATTGCAAAATGGAGAGACCAGACGAGTCATCAATGAACAGCGGCGCAGTCGCCAGCTTGCCCGCCGAACCTGTCAGCTTCGGGAAGTCGCGCTCCGCAAGAAATCCGTCGCGAACGTTTCGCATGTTCACGCGCGAGCGCGAGCACAACATGCGCAACACCAGCGATTCGGCCGTCATTTCCAGGCTGAACACGCCGACGGGCAATTTGTGATCGATCGACACATGCTCGGCGATATTCATGGCGAGTGAGGTCTTGCCCATTGAAGGGCGAGCTGCGATGACAATCATTTCCCCCGCGTGCAGGCCGCTCGTCATTTTGTCGAGATCGCTGAATCCCGTCGGGACGCCCGTCAGCATTCCCTGACGCTGATGGTACTCCTCGATCGTGTTGATGGCCTTCTTGACGAGATCCTTGATCGTGTCGTTTTCGCCCGTTACGCGCGCTTCGCTGATCTTCAGGATGTCGCGCTCGACTTCATCCATGAGCGCGTCGATTTCGCCTTCATAGTCATACACACGGCCGACTACGTCGGTACAGGTATGGATCATTTTCCGCAGCAGGTACTTCTCGTACACGATATCCATGTAGTACGAGAGGTTGGCGGCAGATGGCACCGTGTCGGGAAGAGAAGCCAGATAGGACACCCCGCCGACCTGCTCGAGCAGCTGCCTGTCCTTGAGGTTTTGCTGCAGCGTGATGACATCGATCGCTTGGCGCTTGTCGAACATGTCCGAAAGCGTGTTGTAAATCGTCTGGTGGCGGAGGTCGTAGAAGATTTCACCGCCCTGCTTGAACTTTTGGATGCAATCGCCCAGGCATTCGTTGGGCGACAGCAGCACGCAACCGAGCACGCCCTGTTCGGCTTCCGGGGAATGGGGCGGCAGGCGATCCACGCTCGTTGCGGCGCTGCTGCTGCGTCGAACGCGTTTGCTGCGCTTCAAATCCGTCGAGCGGGCGCCATCATCGGAAACCGAATCAATCATGGCCGACTAGAAAAACAGAATTCCGCGGCGGGTTCAAACCGGACTTGCTGGATTTTATTGGCAGGTTCTTAACATACGGTAGTAGCCTTCGCCCATGCTCACGCTGGAATACCTGGCCGAATTGCTGGAGCAACATCGAGCCGCGGCTTCAATGCCGGTGAAATCGTTTGCAATCGGTGGACGCTTCTTCGACTTCACAATCGAGCCTTCGATCATGGGCGTGATCAATCTTTCGGCGGATTCGTGGTATCGCGAAAGTGTCTGCCTCAGCACGGAAAGCGCAGTGCGGCGAGCCCATGTGTTGCGAGCGCAGGGTGCGGACTTGGTCGACATTGGCGCCGAGTCGACGCTTGCGAATGCCGCGCGTGCGGATGACGCGGCGCAGAACAGCCGGCTGCTTCCCGTGATCCGCGAACTCCGCGCCGCAGGGATTCCATTGTCGGTTGAAACGTATGAACCCGCCGTGACGCGCGCCTGCCTTGAAGCGGGGGCGGCCGTCTTGAACCTCACGGGCAGTGATCGATCGGACGAATTATTCCGAATGGTGGCGGATCACGACGCTGCCGTGATCATTTGTTATGTGGAAGGCCGCAACGTGCGGGAGGTTGGCGATTTCGATTTCAGCGCGGATCCAGTTGAGCGCATGCGCGAGTACTTTGCGCGGCAGATTGACGCCGCCCAACGCAACGGTGTGGAAAGGATCTTCATCGATCCCGGCCTTGGATTTTATTATCGCAACCTGCAGGACAGCGCGGTGCGGGTGCGGCATCAGATGACAGTGTTTTTGAACACGTTTCGACTGCGCGAACTGGGATATCCCATCTGCCACGCGCTGCCGCACGCGTTCGAGTATTTTCGCGAGGAAGTGCGGATTGCCGAGCCGTTCTTCGCGGTTCTGGCGAGCCTTGGAAAAACGAATCTTTTCCGAACGCACGAAGTCCCGCGGGTGAAGGGAGTGCTCGACACGATGAAAGTATTCGGCAAGGCCTGAGCAAAGGCGAGCGTGTGTCCATTCCACGATTCTTTCCGGGCGGCAAGGATGCGCGCCCTCTACGTCAGGCAGGGATGCCTGACGCTACGAAAGGCGTGTGGCGGCAGGCATCCTGCCTGCCGTAAAGCCGGGCTTCCAGCCCGGCGGGAGGAACCTCAGGCACGGAGAAGCGCGATGAGCAAAGGCGAGCGTGTGTCGCGTTCCACGATTCTTTCCGGGCGGCAAGGATGCGCGCCCTCTACGTCAGGCAGAGATGCCTGACGCTACGAAGGGCGTGTAGCGGCAGGCATCCTGCCTGCCGTAGAGCCGGGCTTCCAGCCCGGCGGGAGGAACCTCACGCACGGAGAAACGCGATGAGCAAAGGCGAGCGTGTGTCGCATTCCACGATTCTCTCCGGGCGGCAAGGATGCACGCCCTCTACGTCAGGCAGGGATGCCTGACGCTACGATCTCTAAAATCGTCTTGCCGCGCACAATTCACGGACGCAGTTTGTTGCCGTGAGTGAGGAGAAGAATTGCCCCCAAAAGCAGTCGTCGTCATACCCCTTGGTTACCGGATTACATTTCCGAGGGAAGTTGCCGCATCTGAAAAAGGAGGGCGCGGCTTATTTCGTTACGTTTCGACTGGCAGATTCCCTGCCTGCACACGAGATCGCCCGTCTGAAGCACGAGCGCAAGGTGATCATCGAACACGCGCGAGCATCTCGCAACCCGCTGCCCTGGCATGATCAACAACAACTCCTTGCATGGTATTGCGACAAGGTCGAAACATTCCTCGATAGCGGACATGGAGCGTGTTGGCTGAGCAAGCCGGAAGTTGCCGATCTTGTGGCGAATGCCCTGAAATACTTCCACGGCGCACGTTACGATCTTCGCAGTTGGGTGATCATGCCGAATCATGTTCACGTCGTGCTGTGGCCAATGCCGGGGCATACGTTGAACGAGATCCTGCACAGTTGGAAATCGTTCACGAGCATCCGAGCCAATCGCATGTTGAACCGGGTCAATAGCTCGTTCTGGCAGGCTGAATCATTTGATCACTGGATTCGCGATGACGAGGAGCATTCGCGACTCGTGGCTTATGTGGAAAACAATCCGGTGAAGGCGCGTTTCTGCAAGGCGCGAGACGAATGGAAATGGAGCAGCGCAGCGAGCGTGCGCTCTTCAGCGTAGCGGCAGGCATCCTGCCTGCCGTAAAGCCGGGCTTCCAGCCCGGCGGGAGGAACCTCAGGCACGGAGAAACGCGATGAGCAAAGGCGAGCGTGCGTCGCATTCCACGATTCTCTCCGGGCGGCAAGGATGCGCGCCCTCTACGTCAGGCAGGGATGCCTGACGCTACGAAAGGCGTGTAGCGGCAGGCATCCTGCCTGCCGTAGAGCCGGGCTTCCAGCCCGGTGGGAGGAACCTCAGGCACGGAGAAACGCGATGAGCAAAGGCGAGCGTGTGTCGCATTCCACGATTCTCTCCGGGCGGCAAGGATGCACGCCCTCTACGTCAGGCAGGGATGCCTGACGCTAGTGCGCTTGGGATACAACGCACATCGCAGGGTGAGAGTCCCTGTCTGGCGGCGCTTCCCGCCAGAGACTGAAGGTAACTGCGGTTCAGAAATGAACCGTGGAGAGCAACTGGAAGTAAACGGATAG